>CAZEHU010000454.1:0-3665 GCA_964511605.1 uncultured Myxococcales bacterium | reverse complement strand
CCATGCGGTGTAGACCCGATCGAGGTGCTCCACCAGCTCGGGCGCGGCGTCCGGCTTCAGGGTCGCCTGCAGGTACGAGACGATGTCCATCGCCCGCCCCAGGGCCTGGCCGGCGAGCTTGGCGTCGTCGTCGGCATAGGCGTCTCTCGCCGCCTGCGTGAAGCGGAGGACCCCATCGTAGAGCATGACCACGAGGTCCCCAGGCTGCGCGGTGCTGACATGGGTCGCCTTGTATCGCTGCTGCTTGTACATGCTCGGCTCCTGCCTGTGGGGCGGGGAGAGGGGGCTCTACAGGGCGAAGAGCCCCGTGAGGGCGCCACCCTGTTGCTGGAATCCAGCGATGGCGTTCTCCATCGCGGTGAACTGGAGGATCAGGCGATCGTTGAGCTGGGTCAGTCGATCCTCGAGGGTCTCGATGCGATCGTCGATCCGCAGGATCTGCTGATCGTAGGACTTGTCGCGGAGGGCGATGAGTCCATCGAAGGGGTCCGTGTAGTTGTCGATCTTGTCGAGGAAGAGGTCCACGAGGCCGGTATCGTCCGTCGTGAACATCGCCGCGACGGCGTCCATGTCGTCGTCGAGCGCCTCCTCGAGCTTGGAGCTGTCGATGTCGAGCAGGCCATCGGCACCGGTCGTGATCCCGATGATCGACAGGGCGGTGTAGTCCCCGCTCAGGCCCGAGATCTCCCCGCCGGCGAGGAGCTGGAGGTCGCTCTTGATCTTCTGGAGCAGCGAGTCGCCGGATAGATCCTTGGCCTTGTCGCTGAGCTCGCTGGTCTCGTACTCGTCCTGCACGAGGGTGAGGACGGCGTTGTAGGCATCGACGAAGGCGGTGATGTTCTCGATCGTGCCCTCGGTATCGGTGCCGACCGTGACCTCGACGGTGCCGGTGTCGAGGAGCTCGAGGGTCACGCCCTCGAGCACATCGGTGACGGTATTCGACGTCGAGGTCGCCGCCACACCGTCGACCGTGAGCGCCGCATTCACGGCGGTCTGGCTCTCGGTGAACGTGAGCTCCTGGCCGGTGCCCCCGGTGTAGCTCTCCGTGAGGACGATCGCGTCGGAGGCCGAGGCCGTCTCGAAGCCCGTGTCGTCCGCGGTGAGCTGGAGCGTGTAGCCGTCGACGCCGTTGTAGATCAGCGCGGCGCTCACGCCGGCGTCGGCGCTGTTGATAGCGTTCTTGACGTCCTCGAGCGTATCGCCGCTGTTGATCGTGACGTTCACGTCAGCAGCTCCGTTCACGGAGATGCCGAGGGTCCCTGCCTTCACCTCGTCCGTGCTGTCGGAGAACTCGGAGCTCTGGTTCTTCTCGGCGAGCGCCAGCGCCGTCACGGTGATGTCGTAGATGCCCTGCTGGGCGTCGGAGTCCCCGGAGGTGGTGAGGACCGACTCGTCGCTGCTCTCCGCGCTCACCGAGAGGATGTCGTCGTCCTCCGCGAGGCCTTCGAGCACAGTCTCGAAGGCGGCGAGGGCCGAGTTCAGGGATCCGAGCTTGGAGATCTTGGTCTCGTAGCCGCTCTTCTTGGTCTGCAGCGCCTGGATCGGCACCGTCTTCGACGCGATGATCGCGTCGATGAGGGATGCGGAGTCGAAGCCGCTGACGAGGCCGGAGATGGTTGCGGTCATGAGGTTCTCCGAGGATGGAGGATCGGCGGCCCCCGGGCTCGACCCGGCGACCGCCCTCCTCCATCAGGATGCTAGCTCAGGAGCCGAAGGGCCAGGTTCGGCAGGGCATTGGCCTGGGCGAGCATCGCCACGGCCGCCTGCTGGAGCACCTGGTTCTTCGAGAAGTCGGCCGACTCCTTGGCCATATCGGCGTCGCGGATGTTGCCGACGGCGGCGCCGTAGCTCTCCACGGTATTGCCGAGGTGGTCGATGGCCATGTTGATGCGGCTGATCGACGTGCCCAGGGTCGCGCGGCTCGTATTGAGCGACTCGAGCGCGGTGTCGATGGCGGTGATGGCCGTCTGGGAGGCGGTCTGGGTGGCCACGTCCTCGTCGGTGATCTCGATGGCGAAGGCCGCCGCGTCGAGATCCTCGGTCAGGAAGGTGATCTCATCGTTGACCGTGCCGCGCGTGCCCACCTGGAAGGTGAGGGTGGCGGCGGAACCGTCGAGGAGCTGGATGCCGTTGTACTCCACGGAGTCGGAGATGCGATCCATCTCGTCGATGAGGGCCTCGTACTCCGTGTTCAGGAAGCCACGCTCCGTATTGGAGATCGAGTCGTTGGACGACTGCACGGCGATCTCCCTCATGCGGACCATGATGTCGGACAGCGTCTGGTAGCCGCTCTCGGCCACCTGCATGATCGCGACTCCGTCGTTGGCGTTCCTGAGGGCCATCTGGAAGCCGCGGAGCTGGGCGCGCATGTTCTCGGCGACCGCGAGGCCCGCGGGATCCTCGGAGGCCGAGTTGACCCGAAGGCCGCTCGACAGGTGCGAGATGCTCGACTGCATCGCGCGCGAGGTCCGCATCAGGCTCTTCTGCGCAGAGAGCGAGCCGGTGTTCGTCATGATGGCGAGGGGGGTACCCATGTCGTGTTCTCCTTTGTCTGCGCCGCTTCTGACGCCTCATCCCTTCCCACGGGAGCTTGGGACAGGGACTTAAACCCACGCCCCAGGTCGCCCCTCGGCGAGACTCCCGATCCCGGACGCACGAACGCGGATGCCCCGGGAGGGAGCATCCGCGCCTTGTGGACCCGCGGCGGCCCGCGGGACTCGAACGAACGCTGGCCCCCGGAGGGGCGCAGCGTGTCGAGGCTAGCTCAGGAGCCTGAGAGCCAGGCCGGGCAGGGCGTTGGCCTGGGCGAGCATCGCCACGGCCGCCTGCTGGAGCACCTGGTTCTTCGAGAAGTCGGCCGACTCCTTGGCCATATCGGCGTCGCGGATGTTGCCGACGGCGGCGCCGTAGCTCTCCACGGTATTGCCGAGGTGGTCGATGGCCATGTTGATGCGGCTGATCGACGTGCCCAGGGTCGCGCGGCTCGTATTGAGCGACTCGAGCGCGGTGTCGATGGCGGTGATGGCCGTCTGGGAGGCGGTCTGGGTGGCCACGTCCTCGTCGGTGATCTCGATGGCGAAGGCCGCCGCGTCGAGATCCTCGGTCAGGAAGGTGATCTCATCGTTGACCGTGCCGCGCGTGCCCACCTGGAAGGTGAGGGTGGCGGCGGAACCGTCGAGGAGCTGGATGCCGTTGTACTCCACGGAGTCGGAGATGCGATCCATCTCGTCGATGAGGGCCTCGTACTCCGTGTTCAGGAAGCCACGCTCCGTATTGGAGATCGAGTCGTTGGACGACTGCACGGCGATCTCCCTCATGCGGACCATGATGTCGGACAGCGTCTGGTAGCCGCTCTCGGCCACCTGCATGATCGCGACTCCGTCGTTGGCGTTCCTGAGGGCCATCTGGAAGCCGCGGAGCTGGGCGCGCATGTTCTCGGCGACAGCGAGTCCCGCCGGATCCTCGGAGGCCGAATTCACCCGCAGTCCGCTGGAGAGGTGCGAGATGCTCGACTGCATCGCGCGTGAGGTTCGCATCAGGCTCTTCTGCGCCGAGAGCGAGCCGGTATTCGTCATGATGGCGAGGGGGGTACCCATTCGAGCGTCTCCATTTGCAAGGTCGGCGTGAGCCGGGGTTCACCTCTCCCCACGTGAGCATTCCGTGAG
>CAZEHU010000453.1:0-3669 GCA_964511605.1 uncultured Myxococcales bacterium | reverse complement strand
CGGGCGAAGACGGCCGCGAGGAGCGGCGCGTGGAGCTCGACGTCGGGGGTCATCACGAGGACGTCCCGGGGCTCGAGGCGCCGCCCGTCCGCGCCCTCCTCAGCGAGGAGCTCGAGGAGGTGGTCCCGGAGCACCTCCGCCTGGCGCAACGCGCCGTGGGCGCGGTGGAAGGTGAGCGAGCGGTCGCGGAGCGAGCCTTCCGGGTTCCGTCTGCCGTCCAGGGAGAGCTCCTCGAGGTCTCCCGCCTCGCCGAGCCAGCGCTGGAGCCGGTGGAGGTTGCTCTCCCCTCCCGGCGGCTCCGAGCTCACCAGGTCCCCCTCGTAGCCCGCCTGCTCCAGCCACACCTGGAGGTCGCGGCTCGGCAGGCCCAGGGCGGCGAGCACCGGGTTGTGCTGCTCGAGCTCGCGCTCGATGCCCTCCCGCTCCTCCTCCTTGTCTGCGGCCACGAGCGCAGCGATGGCCTCCCTCTTGGTGCGGATGTGCCCCCACCAGCGATCCGAGGGGGCGAGGACGTAGAGGTGGAGCGTCAGGTGGCGTGCCATGGCACGGAGGCGCCGGCGGTCCCCGGGGCCCACCGTCGACAGGCAGAAGAGCGAGAGCGTGCCTGCGCTCTCGGCCGCGGGGGCGAGCCCCTCGAGAGCCTCCAAGCGCGCGGCGGGCGAGTCCACGGAAGCCGCGCCGAGGTCGGCGAGGAGGTGCGCGAGCCATCGGTGCGGCTCCGGGGCACCGCCGGGCTGCCGCGCCCAGGCCAGGGCGTCGTCGGGTCGGTCGTGGAGGAGGCGATCGAGCACGCCGGCGATCTCCCGCGCGAGCACCCACTCGCGCCGGCCGAGGGGGCCCTGTCCGGCGCCCTCGAGGTAGCGTGCGAGGGCTCCGAATGCCGGCTCGCAGAGGCGCGCGCGGAGCGCGGCCGCGACCCGGAAGGCGAGGCGTCCCGTCCGCCAGGGATCGTCGGGCCGCTCGAGGGCCCAGAAGCGAGGATCCCTCGCTCGGGACTCCGCGGGCGCGGCGAGCCAGGCGGCGGCGCCGTCGAGGGCCTGCCGCGGGAAGGGGAAGTCGAGGCGGGCCGCGACGCCGTCCTCGGTGGCGAGGGTGTGGCGGAGCCAGCGCTCCATGCCGCGGCTTCCGACCACGATGGGGATCGGCTCGAAGGGGTCCGTCGGCCCGGCGGAGCGGAGGGTCCGCGCGAGGGTCGAGGCGAGGGCCTCCACCCGATTGGAGCGGTGGACGATCAGCGGCAAGCTAGTCGCTCAAGGGTTATCGCGTCGCCATCTGAGCTCGGCGCCGCGGCACGCGGAGCAGTAACGCACCCGGCGCTCGGGCCAGACGGTGGCGCCGGCACGGCCGCCCTCGAGGTAGAGGTGGGCCTGGGGGAAGAGGGTGGCGCGGGCCTGGGGGTAGGCGGGGTCGGAGGGCGTGGCCAAGCCGGACAGGACCCGGGCGGTGCCTCGGAGCAGGGCGAGGCCGTGGACCTCACAGTGGGGGGAGGTGGAGGCGAGCGCGGCGTCGACGGCTGCGAGGGCGTGGACGCGCGTGGTGTCGAAGACGGGGACGCCGAGGTCATCGAGGTCGCCGAGGAGGAGGCCCAGCTCGGTGCACCCGAGGACGACGCCCTGGCAGCCCGCCTCGATGAGGGGGGCGAGGACGGCTCGGGCGGAGCCCTGGGAGCTGCGGAGCACCTGCCCCTGGCAGAGCTCGTCGAAGATGATGCGGTGGATCTCGGCGCGGCCGGCCTCGTCGGGGATCACCGCCTCGACGCCGTGGCGGTCCCGGAGACGCTCCACGTAGAAGGGCGCGTCCATCGTAAAGCGGGTGCCGATCAGGGCCACACGATCGAGGCCCGCGGCCTCGATGGCCGCCGCGGTGGCGTCGGCGATGTGCAGGAGCGGGATGCCCGCCCTCTCCTCGATGGCGCCCGAGACCAGGTGCATCGTATTGGTGCAGAGGACGAGCAGCTCGGCGCCCCCGTCCTCGAGGCGGCCGGCGGCCTCCGCCAGGATCGCTCCGATGTCCTCCCAGCGCCCCTCGTGCTGGAGCGCCTGGATCGGCTCGAAGTCGACGCTCCAGAGGAGGAGGCGCGCGGCGTGGTGACCCCCGAGGCGATGGCCTACCTCTTCGTTGATCAGCTCGTAGTAGGGCAGCGTGGAGCGCCAGCTCATGCCACCGATGAGGCCCAGGGTCTTCACGGAGGGGCGATCAGATCGAGCCGGCCCGCGCGCTGGTCAGTGCGTCGTGGATCATCTCGTGGCGGAGCTTCGCGTCCATCCAGGCCTGCTGCATCGCCGGCGAGAGCTTCGAGAGCGGATCGAAGTACGTGAACTGCATATCCTCCTTGACCGAGGGCGCGGTGTAGACCGAGACGCCCGTCTCCCGATCGTAGTACTCGAAGGAGTGCACGTCGCGCTTGCCGCCGCCGCCGGGCGCGTCGACCACGAAGGTCGGGGTGTTGAAGCCCGCGCAGGTCCCGCGCAGGCGCTTCTCCACGCGGATGCCCGTCGCGACGGTGGTTCGCAGATCCTCGGTCCCCTGCACGAGGTCGTGGATGTAGACGTAGTAAGGGTGCACGTGCATCCAGCTCAGCCGGCGGCTCAGCTCGATCATCGCCTCGGCGGTGTCGTTGACGCCCCGCTGAAAGACGGACTGGTTGCGCACGGTGATGCCGCGCTCGAACATCCGGGCCGCGGCGTGCTGGCTGATCCAGGTCACCTCGTTCGGGTGGTTGAAGTGGGTATGGACCGCCACCTCGACGCCCTGCTTGCGCCCGCGATCCACCACCTCGGTCACCGCATCGAGCCAGGCGTCGTCGGTGAGCACCTTCATCGGCATGATCGCCACGCCCTTGGTCGCGTAGCGGAAGCGGCGGATGTGGGGCAGGTCCAGCAGGCGATGGCCGATCTCGAGGACCTGATCGGGCTTGAGCCGGTAAGCGTCGCCGCCGCTGATGACCAGGTCCTCCACGTCCGGGCGCTCCCCCAGGTAGGTGAAGATCCGCTCCCAACGGGTCCGATTCGCCTTCAGGCTGACCTTCTCCACCTCGTCCGTATCTGTGCCGACAGCGTAGCTTCGGGTGCAGTAGCGGCAGTAGACCGGGCAGGTGTCGAGCGCCAGGAAGAGGACCTTGTCCGGGTAGCGATGGGTCAGCCCCGGAACCGGCGCGTCCGCCTGCTCGCCGAGGGAGTCCAGGGTCAGCATCGGATGATCGGGCTCGAGCTGGGATCCCACAGGCAGGAATTGGCGACGCAGGGGATCGGGGTAGGGCCGCTCCCAGTCGATCAGCGCCAGGACGTAGGGCGTGACCCGCACCGCCATCGGGGCGTGATGGAAGCCGTCCTCGAGGTCCTGGCGGAAGTCGGCGCTCACCAGCTCCTGGACGTACTTGATCAAGCTCTTGGGGCTCGTGACCGCATGCCGATCCTGCCAGCGATGGTCGAGGAAGGTCTCCTCGTCCACGTCCCTGAACGCCGGGATCTTCTGCCAGAAGGGCTCTCGACCGAGGCGACGCCACAGCACCGTCGAGGGATCCGCCAGGGGGCGGAGGTGGCGGATAGGCTCGGGAGTGGGAGCGGGGGGGATGATAGCAGCCGTCATGCAGTCCTCTTCCCACAGGCCGCACGAGGAGGTCCAGTGCCTCGACGCGCGCACCTCAATGAAAGGTCGGAGGCCTCCAAC
>CAZEHU010000452.1:0-3680 GCA_964511605.1 uncultured Myxococcales bacterium | reverse complement strand
GGAGGTGGGTGGCGTGCGCCGACAAGGCCCCGGTCCCGCTCACTAGCGCGATGCTGTCCACATAGAGATCGAAGGTGCCGGCGTTCTCCACCTCGAGGATCTCGGTGACGATCTCGCCCGGCGGTCGCTGGCCGAACGCCACGCTGCCCGGCTCGACCACCAGGTAGGCGCAGCCGCCCGGGGGCGCCTCGGGCCAAGGCGTCGGCTCGGGCTCGGGCTCGGGCTCGGTCCACGTACCATCCGGCTCCGCGAACGGCTCCTTGTCCGGCTCGGCGGAGGCGCCATCCGGCTCCACGAGGGCCTCGGGCGCGGCCTCTGGGGCATCGCTGGTGCCTCCCTCGGCGTCACCGCCGGCCGGAGCGGCTGCCTCGCAGGCCCCCAGCGAAGCCAGGAGGAGTGCCGCCGCGCAGGCGAGAGCACTCCCCGAATCGCTGGTCCCCCGGCTCCTCATGGACGCAGTCTACGAGAAATGATCGATCAACTCGACGAGTCGCTCGACACCCTCGACCGGGAGCGCGTTGTAGATCGACGCGCGGATGCCGCCGACCTTACGGTGGCCCTTGATGCTGACCAGGCCCCGCTCCGCGGCCTGAGCGATGAAGCGCGCCTCGAGCTCCTCGGTCGACAGCCGCCAGGTGACGTTCATGCGGGAGCGATGGGCGGGATCCGGCACGGTGGGCCTGTAGAGCTCCGGCCGGCGCCCGAGGGCCTCGTAGATCAGCCCGGCCTTGCGCGCGGCGCGATCGGCCATGGCGGCCACGCCACCCTGCTCTTCGACCCAGCGGGCGACGAGGCCCACCACGTAGATCGGGAAGACCGGCGGCGTGTTGTACATCGAGTCCTTGCCCGCGTGGACGCGATAGTCCCAGATGGCGGGCACGTCGCTCCGCGCCTCGGCCATCCAGGCCTCGTCGACGATCACGATGGTGACGCCCGCGGGCCCGGCGTTCTTCTGGGCGCCGGCGTAGATCAGGCCGAAGTCCGCGACGTCCACGGGGCGCGACAGGAAGTCGGAGGACATATCGCAGACATGGCGGTGGCCCGGGAAGCTGGGCAGGGTCTGCCACTGGGTCCCGTAGATCGTGTTGTTGGAGGTGGTGTGCACATACGCGACGTCATCGGGGAGGTCGACGCCGCCGAGATCGGGCAGGGAGCTGTAGCCATCGCCCTTGGAGCCGGCGATCTCCACGGCCTCGCCGATCCGCTGAGCCTCCGCGAGAGCGCCGGTCGACCAGTTTCCCGTGTCGACGTAGCAGGCGGTCTGGCCGGGCCGGAGGAAGTTGGTCGGCACCATCGCGAACTGACCGCGCGCCCCCCCCTGGAGGAAGAGGATGCGGTGGCTGTCGGGCACCGAGAGGATGCGCCGGAGGGTCGCCTCGGTCTCGGCGGCGATGGCCGCGAAGGTCGGCGAGCGATGGCTGATCTCCAGGATGCTCAGGCCGGGGCCGTCGAGCGCGGACACGGCGCGGGAGGCCTCCTCGAGCACAGGGAGGGGCAGGATCGCCGGG
This sequence comes from uncultured Myxococcales bacterium, assembly GCA_964511605.1. GTDB lineage: Bacteria > Myxococcota_A > UBA9042 > PHBI01 > JACKFB01 > CAZEHU01. The sequence continues at coordinate 2,172 of CAZEHU010000452.1, read as the reverse complement.
CCGGGGCTGAAGTTGACGGGACGAGAGGCGGAGGGCGTGTGGCTCATCTTATGGCTCCGAAGCGATGTTCTCGGGCTGTCAGCGGGGCGTGCGCCGAGCGGCAACGGTATTCAGGCGGAAGCCGAGCGGCAACGGTATTCAGGCGCAAGCCGGGCGGCGACGGGATACCTTCGAGCCCCTCTGGCCCACCGCGGCGGCCGGGGCCGTAGAGGACGCCGACTACCACGGTAGCTGGAGGCCCTGAGCCGCTGCCCCCCCAGCCACAGAGAGCGCGCTGAGGGACGAGGTCTCCTGCGAGGGGGGATCTCCCACCAATTCCACCTCAAGCTCTCTGCGCTTCGATCCGACAGGCTCCCTGGAAGACACTGTCTTCAGGAGGCCCACCGTGTCCCGACTCGCGAACCTTGCAGGGGGCAGCATCACGGTCTTCGTGGCGCTCGGGCTCGTAGCGATCCCGGCGCTCTATCCGGTGATGCTGGACGCGCTCCCCAGCTCCCCTGAGGAGAGGTACGCCGCCCGGACGGCGGCCGGCTCGACCCCGGCCGAGCGCATGACGCCGGAGCGGAAGGCCCAGCACCTCTTGGCGATCGAGCGGCATCGCCACGTCCGCTTGAGCACAATGGTGGATCGCCTGCGCACCCTCGCTGCGGTCGACGAGGATCTCGAGCTCGCTCGGGACGCCGCGGAGCTCGCCCGCCTCGAGCGAGCGCGCCACCACGTCGCCCTCCAGGATCCCCCGCCCGCCGAGGCCGCCCTCGACGGCTCGATCGCCCTCGCGGGACCGATGCCCATGGAGCCGAGCGAGGCCTCCCGCAGGCTCTACGCGGCGGAGGCCCAGCACACCATCACCCGGGACAACGCGGTGATGCGCGCCGCGATCCTGCGCGAGGTGATCGAGGCGCCGCGCTGAGTCGGCCCCCCGGGTCTCCTCGTCTACTCGATGAGCCCGTTGAGCTCGAAGCCGGTGATCGTATCGGCCTGGCCGCTCGCCACATCGATGAAGGTGATGCGCCCCACCGGGTGATCCTGGCTGATAGCGACGCGCCCCGCTTGGGGCACGAAGACCGCGTGGGTCGGCGGAGAGCCCAGCGGGAAGGGCGTGATCAACATGGTCTCGAGGTCGACGTCGTGGACCCGGTGGTCGCTGTAGGCCTGCACGTCCGGCACCAGCACGTAGGCGCGATCGCTCTCCGGGGTGACCAGCACCTGACCCGGGGGGCTCTCGGTGAGCTCGAGGCGGGTGAAGCCGCTGTCGAGATCGAGGATGGTGTAGCCCTCCGCTGCGTCCACGAAGGCCTCCAGATCCTGGTCGGGGCTCGAGGCGCCCTGCCCGCTCGGGGTGTGCAGGAGCACGGCCGTCTTGCCGTTCGCCGCCACCGCTGCGGTCTTGATGCGCTTGTAGACCGGATGGACCGAGAGGTCTCCGGTGCCGAGGTCGAGCACGCCGACCCACTCCTGGCCCTCCAGGGTGGAGAAGAGCACCGCCCGACTGCCATCGGGCGTCAACGAGGCGAGCCCAGCGGGGGTCTCGGCGAGATCGATCGTCGTGGCGGCGCCCGGATCCTCGATGGGCACCCGGAGGAGCTCGCCGGCATCGCGGACCACCACCACGGCCTCCAAGCCGTCGGGGGTGAGATCCACGTCCGTCGGGGAGGCGCTCAGGGCCAAGACCTCACTGTCGCCCGTCGCCAGCTCGACGATGCGCAGCTCCGCCACGCCCCCCCGGCGCACCACGGCGTGGGCACCATCGGCCGTGACGAGGATCTCGCGATCGATCGGCGCGGCGAGGGGATCCTCGGTGACCGCTACGTTCGGTACGAAGGAGGGGCCATCGAGGCTGTCCATGGCGATGATCGACAGGCCCGTGTCGGTGACCACGTAGGCTTCGTCGTCCACGAAGGTCACGGCGTGGGGGTGGAACCCGACGCCGACGGGGTTCAGGGCGCCATCACCCTCGAGGTCGAGCACGTGGACCTCCTGGAGATCCCCGATGGGATCACCGGGCAGCGCGCGCTCCGGATCGTAGAAGGCCAGCGCCCAGCGGCCGGCCTCGTCGACCTCGATGCGGTTCACCTGCGCCGGGGCATCGAGGGTCGCGATCTCCGGCTCATCGCCGTCGAGGTGGACGAGGCTGTAGTCCAGGGTTCCCTGATTGAAGACCAGGAAGGCATC
>CAZEHU010000451.1:0-3681 GCA_964511605.1 uncultured Myxococcales bacterium | reverse complement strand
GTACGCGGACGCCGAGGGGCTCACAAAGAAGCTCAACAAGAACCTGAACGGCGAGGACATCCGCGAGGGCCTCGTCGGGGTGATCTCGGTGAAGGTGCCCGACCCGAAGTTCTCGAGCCAGACCAAAGACAAGCTGGTCTCCAGCGAGGTGACCAGCGCGGTCCAGACGATGCTCAACGACCGCCTCGCCCGGTACCTCGAGGAGCACCCCGTCGAGGCCAAGTCGATCATCATGAAGGCCGTCGACGCGGCCCGCGCGCGGGAGGCCGCACGCAAGGCGCGGGAGACCGTCCGCCGCAAGGGCGCCCTGGACTCCGCCTCCCTGCCGGGCAAGCTGGCGGACTGCCAGGAGAAGAACCCGGAGAACGCCGAGATCTACATCGTCGAGGGTGACTCCGCCGGCGGCTCCGCGAAGCAGGGCCGGGATCGGGCCACCCAAGCGATCCTGCCGCTGCGCGGGAAGATCCTGAACGTGGAGAAGGCCCGCTTCGACAAGATGCTCTCCAGCGAGACCATCGTGACGATCATCACGGCCCTCGGGGCCGGGGTGGGTCCGAGGGCCGACGAGAGCGATCCCGACGATCCTGGCTTCAACCCGGAGCGCCTGCGCTACCACCGCATCATCATCATGACCGACGCGGACGTGGACGGGCAGCACATCCGCACGCTGCTGCTGACGTTCTTCTACCGGCAGATGCCGGAGCTGGTGGAGCGCGGCTACCTGTACATCGCGCAGCCGCCCCTGTTCAAAGTGAAGAAGGGCAAGACCGAGCGCTACCTGGTCGACGAGCCGGCCCTGGCGAGCCACCTCCTGGAGCTGGGCTCGCGCGCGTGGCGTGTCGAGCGGGAGGCAGGCTCCCCCATCGAGGGCGAGAACCTGAAGACCTTCTGCCAGCAGGCTCTCAGGATCGCGGAGCGCCTCGACGCGATGGGGCGCCGCCGAGATCGGCGAGTGGTGACGGCTCTGCTCGAGGCCACGCGCCTCGACGCGGACGCCCTCCACCACCGCGACCGAGTCGAGCAGGCGCTCGTCGAGATGGACGCCTGGCTCGAGGAGCAGTATCCGGAGGTCACACCGCTCAGCGTCGATATCGCGGAGGATCCGGAGCGCTCCGGCTGGCGCGCCTCGGTGCACACTTTCGTCAGCGGCGCGCCGCGCGAGACGGTCATCGATGGGGCCTTCCTCGCGTCCCACGACTGGAGCGACCTCCGCCGCATCCACGACCGGGTCACGGCCGTGGCGACCGCGCCCTACACCATGCGCAAGGGCGAGTCCGAGGACACCCTCTCGTTCGTCACCTCCGAGGGGGTCCTCGGCCACGTGCAGGATGTGGGGGCGAAGGGCCTCAGCGTGCAGCGCTACAAGGGCCTCGGCGAGATGAACCCAGAGCAGCTCTGGGAGACGACGATGGATCCCGAGGTGCGCACGCTCCTCCAGGTGCGGGTCGACGATAGCGTGGCGGCCGACCAGATGTTCAGCATGCTAATGGGTGACGAAGTCGCGCCGCGCCGCGCGTTCATCGAGACCAACGCGCTGAACGTGCGCAACCTGGACATCTGAGCGCGCTCGTGACGGGCCAGGCGTGACGGCACGCGCCCCCGACCCTGATGGCATCCCGAACCGAGCCGCATACCTCGCTGCCGTCGAGCAGACCTTCGTGACCCTGCGCGGGCGCGGCTTCATGCTGAGCCCGACCGATGTGCTGATGGTGGACGGCTGGCGGGAGGCCGGCGTGCCGGCGCGCGTCGTCGTGGACGCCGTGACGCGGGGCATCCAGCGCTTCCGCAAGACCCACCCGCCCTCCGATCCAGTTCCCTCCACGCTGGCCTACTTCCAGCTCCTGGTGGACGCCTCTGTGGTCCGGTGGCGCGAGCGTACGATGACCTGGTCCCCTCACGAAGCCGGCGCCACCGCAGCCGGCACCACCGAAGGTCACGAGACCCGGCTCACGATGGCCGTGCGCGCGGCGCACGAGGCCTCCGAGGATGACCGGGCGCGCGAGCTGCTCGACGAGGTCTTGCAGGAGGCGCTCACGAGCGACGAGGATCCGTGGGCCCTCGCCGAGCGCCTCGACCGCCACCTTGTCGAGCGAGCGCGGGCCCTGTTGAATGCCGGGGAGCTCGCGGCGGCGAAGGACGCCGCCGCGCACGCCGTGGCCGCCCAGGGCGGCGCACGGATGAGCCCCGCGGCCCGCGGCGAGCGCGAGGCCGACGCGCTCGATCGGAGGCTGAGGGAGCACCTGGGCCTCCCCGGCCTGATGGAGGTCCTCCTTGGCGGATAGCTGCGAGCGCTGCGATGGCCAGGGGTTCCGCTACGTCCGTGGCGGTATCCAGGCCCGAGCGGAGCTCTGCTCGTGCCGAGAGCAGTGCGCGACCTGCCGTGGCCGTCGCTTCGTCGTCGTGGCGCGGGATGGCTACGAGTTCGCCGACGACTGCCCGGACTGCGAGGCCCTCCGGCAGCGGGTGGTGGCCTACAACCAGGCCCGGATCCCGGGGGACTACGCCCAGAAGCACCTCGGGGGCTACATCGCCTCGGCCGGCAACCAGCGAGAGGTGAAGGGGCGCGCGCTGCAGTTCCAGAAGCGCTTCTTGCCCGCAGAGTCCCGGGGCCTGCTCCTCGTGGGCCGGCCCGGCACAGGGAAGACCCACATCCTCTGCTCGATGCTGCACGTCTGGACCATCCAGAACGGCTTCCGTGCCCGCTACATCGACTTCCCGCACCTGCTCGCCGAGATCCGCGCCACCTTCGGCAGCCGCCGCGACTAGACCCAGGAGGACATCCTGGGGCCTCTGGTCGAGGTGCCGATCCTGGTGGTCGACGAGCTCGGCAACGGCGTCCGCACCGAGTGGGGCGTGAGCATCTTCGACGAGCTGGTGAGCCGCCGCTACAACGCGGGCCGCGTGGTGCTTGGGGCGACGAATTTCCTGCCGGCCCAGGAGCTCGATCGGGCAGGCGGGGGTTCGCTTGGATCGTCCCGGGAGAGCCTCGAGGATCGGATCGGGGTGCGGGTGTGGAGCCGGCTCAGGGAGATGTGTGAGCTGGTGCGGCTATCGGACGAGATCGGGGACTATCGGATGCGGGGGTAGCCGAGAGGCGCCGGCCCCTCAGGTCCTTGGGGGGAAGAGCCGCCCCGACCACAGCCGTCACTCTGTGCTCGGGGCGGGGGAGCTCCCCAGGGTCGGAGGGGAGCCGGGTGGGAGACGACGGACGGGCCCCTGGGTGCGGTGACCCGTCCGTCGCTCCGCTGAGGGCCGGCGGACCGGCCCTCGGGGTTGGAGTCGGTGGGTGAGACCAGCTCCAGGGTGGAGGGACTCCGAGGGGGAGCCTCTCCTTCGCGGAGCCCCTCCGGGGAGGAGCGGCTCCAGAGCAGAGGAGGCGAGGGGTGGGTCTCGCCGACCTCTGCGGCGCCGCCCTTCGGACCGGGTGCGGTCCTCGGGCGACATCTCTAGAGACCGGCGAGGGGTGATCGCGGCCTCCGAGAAGGTGGGAATTGTGCAGAGAGCAGGAGGCGCCCCCCCGACCAGCGAGGGGGCCGCCTCGGGGCGACCGCTACTTGTGGGCGGCGGTCTTCTTGGCCGGAGCCTTCTTGGCGGGCGCCTTCTTGGCCGGAGCCTTCTTGGCGGCAGCGGCCTTCTTCGGCGCGGCCTTCTTCGGCGCGGCCTTCTTCGGCGCGGCCTTCT
>CAZEHU010000450.1:0-3682 GCA_964511605.1 uncultured Myxococcales bacterium | reverse complement strand
CGATCGAGGCCTGCCACCTTCTCCACCGCCAGGTACTGCGGGCTGAAGGCCTCGTTGACCTCGATGATGTCGATGTCCTCGAGCCCGAGGTCCGCCATGGACAGGGCCCCGTCGATGGCGCCGACCGGGCCGATGCCCATGATCGTCGGATCGCAGCCCACGACGCCCCAGGACACGAGCCGAGCCAGCGGCGTCCAGCCCTTGGCCCTGGCACGATCGGCCGTGGTCAGCACCATCGCCCCCGCGCCATCGTTGATGCCCGAGGAGTTGCCGGCGGTCAGCACCCCGTCCTTCTGGAAGGCCGGGCGCAGCTTCGCGAGGCTGTCGACCGTGGTGCCCGGGCGGTTGTGCTCGTCCTTGTCGATCACGGTCTGACCGCGGCGCGACTTCAGCACCACGGGGGCGATCTCGTCGGAGAGCCAGCCCGACTCCTGGGCCGTCGCGAAGCGCGTCTGGCTCGTGGCGGCGTACTCGTCGGAGGCCTCGCGCGAGATGTCGTGGAGCTCGGCGAGCTTCTGCGCCGTCGAGCTCATCGGCATACCGGTGAAGCTATCGGTCAGGGCATCCCAGAGGGAGTCGCTCATGGGGTTCTGGCCCAGCCGCACACCCCAGCGGGCGCCGTAGACGTTGTGGGGGGCCTGGCTCATGGACTCGGTGCCACCACAGAGCACCGTCGTCGCCTGGCCGGCCAGGATCTCCAGGGCGCCGCTGACCACCGCCTGGAAGCCGGAGCCGCAGAGGCGGTTGACGGTCAGCGCGGGCACGTGCGACGGCACGCCGGCCTTCAGGCCCACGTGGCGCGCCAGGTAGATGGCATCCTTCGAGGTCTGCATCACGTTGCCGAAGACCACCGCCTCGATGTCCTCGGCCGCGACGCCGCCGGCCGCGAGCGCCGCGTTCGTGGCCTCGACGGCCAGGTCGGTGGCGCTGAGGGACTTCAGGCCCCCACCGAAAGCGCCGAAGGCAGTACGCTTGGCAGCGACGAGGACGAGATCCTGGGGCAGACGCTTCATGGGAGACCTCCACGGTGGGTTCGCCCGGGCTCCATAGCACGCCCATCGCGCCCTTCAAGGGTGAGGCCGCAGCGGGCTCCGCTGCCGCTTCATGCAAGCCGCGCGCAGACAGCGTCCCCCGCCGCTGCGCATCGCAGGTCGCCCCCGAGGTCCGGCGTGACGGCCCGGGCGGCGATGCAGCGATCCACCGCCAGCTCGATCGCGTTGGCCCCCCCTCCCTCTCCGAGGTGTCGGAGCATCATCGCCGTCGAGAGCACAGCCGCGAGGGGGTTCGCCCGGCCCGTGCCGGCGATATCTGGCGCGGAGCCGTGCACCGGCTCGAAGAGCGAGGTCCTGCCCGGGTGCAGGTTGGCGCTGGGGGCCAGGCCGATGCCGCCGACCACCTGGGCCGCCAGGTCGCTCAGGATGTCGCCGAGCAGGTTCGAGGTGACGATCACATCGAAGCGTGTGGGATCCCTGACCAGCTCCATCGCCGCCACATCGGCGAAGAGGGTGGAGGGCTCGATCTCCGGGAAGTCCGCGCGCACGTGATTCCACACCCGATGCCAGAGGCCGTGGGCATGCGGGATCGCGTTATGCTTCGACGCCATGCAGACGCGCCCCTTGTCGTGGGAGCGCGCCCACTCGAAGGCGGCGCGGATGATGCGCTCGGTGCCCCTCCAGGTGGCCAGCATCTCGGTGACGGCCACCTCGTTGTCCGTGCCGGTGTGCATCGAGCCGCCCACGCCGCCGTAGGCCCCTTCGGTATTCTCGCGAAAGATCGCGATGTCGATCTCTCCGGCCTCGCGCCCCTTCAAGGGGCAGAGGGCCTCGTCCCACAGCCGTACCGGGCGCTGGTTGATGTAGAGGTCCAGATCGCGCCGGCAGCCGAGCAGGATGTCCACGCCGTGCCGCATGTCCGGCACCCGCGGATCGCCGAGGGCCCCGAGCAGGATCGCGTCGTAGTCGCGCCCGAAGCGCTCGATCTCTCCCTCGGGCATCGAGCGACCGTGCTCGAGCAAGTAGTCCGCGGAGTAGGGGAGCACGTCCCACTCGAACGCCGAGGCCCCGAGGGCCGCCTCGCAGACCTTCATCGCCTCCCGGGTGACCTCGGGGCCGATGCCGTCTCCTCCGATGACCGCGATGCGCCAGCTCATGTCACGCTCCCAGGCCGTGGGGCGATGGAGCCTAGACGAGAGCCGAGGCCGACGCCATGCTCCTCTTCATGCCGGCCCCTTCCCCCCAGAGCCCCATCGAGATCGGCGGCGCGCTGACCCTCGGAGAGCTCGCGCGCGTCGCCCGTGGCGGTGCCCGCGCGGAGCTGCCGGCGGATCGACGCGCGGCGATGCTGCGGGCGCGGGGGCACGTGGAGGCCTGCCTCGGTGACGGGGCACCTGCGGTCTACGGGGTGAACACCGGCTTCGGCGCTCTGGCCGAGGTGCGCATCCCCGCCGCGGAGCTCGGCGAGCTCCAGCATCGGCTGCTGCGCTCCCACGCGGCAGGGGTAGGGGTGCCTCTGCCCCGAGAAGCGACGCGGGCGGCCATGCTCCTCCGCGCCCACGTCCTCGCCATCGGCTACTCTGGCGCGCGGCCGGTCCTCGTCGATCACCTGCTAGCGCTCCTCGATGCCGGGGTGCACCCGATCATCCCATCGAAGGGCTCGGTGGGCGCCTCGGGGGACCTGGCGCCCCTCGCGCACCTCGCGCTCGTCCTCATCGGCGAGGGCGAGGCGGAGGTGGAGGGCCGGATCGTCGCCGGGGCCGAGGCCCTGGCCCTCGCCAGCCTCGAGCCCCTGACCCTCGAGGCCAAAGAGGGGCTCTGCCTCATCAACGGGACCCAGGCGATGCTCGCGGTCGGCGGCCTGGCGATGGAGGCCCTCGACCTCCTCCTGAAGAGCGCCGACGTCACCGGCGCCATGAGCCTCGAGGGCATGAAGGGCTCTCAGCGGCCCTTCCTGGAGCCGGTGATCGAGGCCCGGCCCCACCCGGGCGCTCTGGCCTCCGCCGCGCACCTCCGCGCGCTCTTGGCCGACAGCGAGATCAACCGCAGCCACGCCCACTGCGCCGAGGTGCAGGACGCGTACTCCTTCCGCTGCATGCCCCAGGTCCACGGCTCCGCGCGCGAGCTGAGCGCCTTCGCGCGGCAGGTGGTCGAGCGCGAGCTCGCCTCCGCCACCGACAACCCGCTGGTGCTCTCCGATGGCCGCATCCAGTCCGGCGGCAACTTCCACGGCCAGCCGGTGGCCGCGGCCTTCGATGTGGCCGCCCTCGCCGCGGTGGACGCTGCCTCCATCGCCGAGCGCCGGATCTCCCAGCTCGTCGACGCGGCCCACAGCCGCGGGCTCCCTCCTTTCCTGGCGGCGACGACCGGCCTCGACAGCGGCTTCATGATGGCCCAGGTCAGCGCGGCCGCCCTCGTGAGCGAAGCGAGGGCCTTGGCCACCCCCAAGAGCATCGACTCGATCCCCACCTCGGCCGATCGGGAGGATCACGTCTCGATGGGCATGGCCGCCGCCCGCCACCTCGCAGAGATCGTCGAGCACCTCGGCCACGTCTTGTCGATCGAGGCCGTCGTCGCCCAGCACGCGGTCCGGCTGCGCGAGCTCCCGGCAGGCCGGGGAGTCGAGGCCGCCGTGGGCGCCCTCCGCGCCGTCCTCCCGCCCATCACCGGCGATCGCGTCTGGGCGCAGG
>CAZEHU010000449.1:3194-3695 GCA_964511605.1 uncultured Myxococcales bacterium | reverse complement strand
GTTCCGAGGCTGCTCGACGGCCCGCGGCCTGGCGCTGGGAGTGCTGGCTGCCCTGGTGGTCGCGGGCACCTCGAGCCTCGGCGCGCTGGACGCTCGCGCGTCGGAGCCCCAGGTGAAGCGCGAGGTCTATGGCTACCTCCCCTTCTGGGAGATGGGGTACGGATTCCCCCACTGGGAGCTGCTCACGACCGTGGCCTGGTTCTCGGTGGACCTGAACGCCAAGGGCGAAGCCATCGACTACAACGGCTGGGGAGATCCGGAGACCCAGGACCTCGTCGACGAGGCCCATGCCCACGGCGTGCGTGCCGCGATGACGGTGACGCTCTTCGACAAGGAGAAGATCGGGTCGCTCTTGGGGGACCCGGTACGGCGGCAGACCGCCATCACCACGATCGTCGACCTCATGGCCATCCACGGGGCGGATGGGGTGAACGTGGACTTCGAGTTCGTGCCGGCGAGCGCCAAGGCGGAGTTCGTCGTGTTCATGGGAGACCTCAAGCT
>CAZEHU010000449.1:0-3184 GCA_964511605.1 uncultured Myxococcales bacterium | reverse complement strand
CGCCGGATCGTGTGGCCGTCGACCAGCCTGCACGTGGCCCGGATCCCCGATGCCTCCCACGACCTGGTGTGCGCCATCGGCCACGAGCCGCAGCTGCGGTGGCGGACCTTCGTGGACCATGTGGCCGTGGCCGCCGAGGCCCCGTGGGGCACCGAGGGCCACGTGACCTTGGCGGGCCCCGCCGTCGACTGGTCTGGAGCCTATGACTACGACAAGCTGCTCGAGGCCTGCGACGGCATCATGGTCATGGCCTACGGCTACCACTGGAAGAATGGAGATCCAGGGCCGGTATCGCCGCTCCTCGCGGGCGACGTCTGGGGCAAGTACACCGTGGCCTGGACCATCGACGACTATCTGGCCAATGGCGGGGTCGGCAATCGCCACAAGGTGATCATCGGCCTCCCCTGGTACGGGCGGTCGTGGCCCGTGGGCTCGGCGACCTTCCCCACCTCCGCCCAGGGCAAGGGCCAGACCCTCTTCTTCCACGACGCCGAGGAGCTCGCGGCCACGTGGGGCAAGCAGTGGGACGAGGCCAGCCTGACGCCCTACTTCCACGAGGAGATCGATGGCCAGATGTGGCAGTCCTGGTACGACGATCAGGCCTCGTGGGGCCACAAGCTCGCCTACATCGCCGCCAAGGACCTCGGCGGTGTGGGCATCTGGGCCCTCGGCTACGACGAGCCCTACGAGGACTTCTGGGTCGAGCTGGCCGATCTGTGGGGAGCCGAGGAGCAAGAGGCCCTTGACCCCGAGGGGCCCGAGCCCGATCCAGACGCCGAACCCGACGACGCGACGCCGGAGGACCCCGAGGACGATCCGGCCGACGAGCCCGAGGACGACCCGGCCGACGAGCCTCCCCCCGAGCCACACGAAGAGCCCTCGGCCGATACGCCGGAGCGCGGCGGCGACCCCGAGCCCTCCAGCGAGCCCGCGGAGGCGGCCCAGGATCTCGAGGGGCCTCGAGGGGACAGCTCAGGCGCCGGAGTGCTCGAGGAGCCGGCCGGGCAGGGAGCCACGGTCGCCTCCTCGGGCACGGGCACCCACCGTCACGAGATCCAGACGACCAGCGCCGGGTGCAGCGCGGCGCGCGGGCGGCGAGGTACCATGCCGACCTCCGATGGATCCGGTGGGCTCTGGTGGGCGGTGCTGCTCGTGCTCTGCCGGAGGGTGACGAGCTAGTCGATCACGTACGCGGCCCCGTGGCCGTGCCGCGAGCCGTGGACGTGATCCTCGTCGTGGATCTTCCACTTCTTGCCATTGCCCCTCTTCTTGTTCGCCGACGGGTGCGCCGTGCCCACGGCATAGGCCGGGCGCGGCCGCTCGGGGGCCCAGGCCAGCGTCTGGCCCGGCTTGGGGCGCAGGGTGATCTCGGCCAGGATGCGGCCCTTGCCGCGGAGCGAGACCCTCTGGGCGCGTGGGACGCGCCGCGCCAGCATCAGGGTGCCGTGGGACTCGATGCGGCCGATGCGCTCCCCGTCGACAAAGAGCACCACATCCTTCGTGAAGGGATTGTCGATCCTCAGGGTGGCCAGGTAGCGGTCGAGTCGGATCTTGCTCTCCCGGCCGGCGCGCACTTCGAAGCGCCGCTCGAGGGTGGCGCCGCCCTTGGCCCACTTCGCTGCGGGACGCGCGACGAGGCGGTGCTCGCCGGGCTTCAGCCTAGCGGCCTCCAGGCTCTCGCCGGGACGGAGGCGCCCGAGCTCGTCGCCGTTCAGGCTGATGCGCATGGGCACATCGGTGCGATTGTCGATGGTGGCGCTGCCGCGGATCGGCGCGAGCACCAAGCGGGCCTTGCCCTTGACGGGCACGTCGAGCTCGAAGGCCTGGGCCTCCGCGCCGGGCCCTCGGGCGACGAGGTAGCGCCGGCCATTCGGGATCCGCTTGACCACCAGGGTGGTACGGGCAGGGACCTCGAGCTTCCGATCGCCGTCCACCGTGACGCTGATCGCGGTGTCGCGCTCGTTGACCAGCTTGATGCGGCCATCGAGGGGGGAGTGGGCCGAGGCGGCCGGGGCGCCGAGGAGCACCAAGGCGGCGATGGCCAGGAGCGTCGCATGGGAGCGAGGGGAGGGGGCGAGGGTCTTCATGGAGCTTCTCCTTGGGGAAGGTGGAGACCAGGGGAGGACGACACACCCGGGGCGAGCCGCCCCGGGACGGGAGGGTGGGCCGAGCCCCCCGCCTCGCTGGACCACCGAGGGGTGACCTGGCGAGGGGGGGGCGGCGGTTCGAGGGGCTCGAGCCCACCGGCGGGCTAGCGGGCAGCCCGGACGCGCACGTTGCGCGAGGACCTCAGGTGCGGCGTGGGGGCGAGGCGCTGGGGCTGCGCCGAGGGGCGGGCGGCGAAGGCGGCGCCCCAGAGGGCGACGCGGGAGCCGGCACCGTCGGCCGCCACTTCGATGACGTAGTGGCTGTCGCCCTTGGAGAGGGTGAAGGTCCAGCTATCGGTCTGCACCAGGTGGGCGTAGCCGATGATCCTGGCGCCGCCGGCGAGGGCCTTCTTGGAGCGGTACGCCGACATATAGGTGTCGACGACCGACGCGGCGCTGTTCTTGGCGAACGTCACCATGTCCTTTCGGCCCTGGCTGTTGAACACCACGCGCTGGCTGCGCACATCGAGCTTCGCGTGGGTGATCGCGCCGTCGAGCTGAGCCTTGATGCTGCCATCGGCTCCGATCGGCGAGGCGGCGATCGCAGGGGAGCCGAGAGCGGCGAGGGCGATGATGGAGAGGGCGGCCGAGAGGGTCTTCAGGGTCTTCATGGGATGCTTCCTCCGTGCTGATAGAAGCGGGTCGGTTGGAGCCGACCGGGTGTCGGCGTCGGGGGGTCCGACGGGCGGCCTCGGGGATGATTCAAACCGGGATCGGCCCCGGGCGCACCTCCCCGCGCTCTCGATCCCCTGCCGGCGCTCCGGGAGCGCGCGCCACGGTTGACGCTCCCGGGCCTGCGAGGTACTCGAATCCTCCACCGACCACGGACCTGTCATGCCCGCAGGAGGTCCCTCATGGCCCCGCTCCAGGCCACCTCGCGCCTTCGCCTCTCCGCCCTCTTCGGCGGCGCGCTCCTCCTCCTCGCCGGTCTCTCCGGCTGCTTCGAGAAGGAGGTGGACACCTGTGAGTACTGGGTGCCGAAGCTCACGAGCCCCCAGCGCGGCGACAAGGCCCTGCGGAAGGTCGAGGCGATGAAG
>CAZEHU010000448.1:0-3695 GCA_964511605.1 uncultured Myxococcales bacterium | reverse complement strand
GTAGAGCACCTGGAGGGGGCCCGTGCCCCCGGACCGCACCTGGCCCGGGGCGAAGAGCGCCGGGTCCGCGCCATTGGATACCACGACGCATGGCGCCTCCGCGCCCGGGGCGTGCCTGCGGACGAAGCGGGCGGTGGTCTGGCTCTGGGTGAGCACCAGATCCGCGGCCCGCAGGATCCGTCGCTCGAGACCCGCGAGCCGCCGCTCGAGCCCCTCGGCGCCTACCACCGCAGGGTGGTGGTAGCGCAGCTCGATGCTGGGCAGCCCGTTGACCTCGAAGACCAGCCTCGCCCCGCTGCGAGCGGCGTAGCCCGCCGCCGCTTGCCCTTCGAAGGGACCTCGCACATGCACGACGTCGGGCTTCATGGCGCTGAGCTCCGCCGCGACGCGATCACGGAAGCGCAGGGCGCGCCTCAGCAGGTTGCCCTCGATGAGCCGCAGGGGCCGAGGGTGGACACCCTCCGGCAGGGTGGCCGATCCCATCGCGGAGGGCGACAGCGTCAAGAGGTGGACCTCATGCCCGGCCTGCGCGAGGGCGCCGCTCAGGTGGGCGATCCGGCAGCCGGAGCCCTTCGCATTGGGGAAGGGGTCGAAAGCCACGTAGGCGATGCGCATCTGTCCCTGCACGCCGGTTTGTCTACCACGTAGCGCTCCCCTACTCTCCCCTCGTGGCATCCGAGGACTCGTGGAAGCTCGAGAGGTCGGTGCTCTCGCTGAAGGGGAGCGTCGGACAGGCCCTGATGGCCTTCGACCGCATCGAGCGCGAGGCGCTCACCATCGACCTCCGTCGCAAGGCCTTCGGCTGGGGGGCCCTCATCCTCCTGATCCCCACCACCCTGCGCGCGTGCGCCGCCTTCTCCGAGCGCCCCGATGCTTCGGACTGGCCGTGGGCGGTCGTGGCTTTCCTGGGCTTTGTCTTCTGGCGCCGCTATCGCTACTACGCCGGTCGCCGGCTCGATCCCCGCAAGGCCGGCGTGGTGCAGCAGCTCCTGACGACCCTGGGCCCTGAGTGCCTCGACGGCGCGCCGCTCGCGTTGACCCTGGACTCCCGCCCCTACGACAGCTCCAAGGAGATCGATGCTCCCGGGCCCGGCCAGAGTCGATGGAACCACCCCTGGCTCGAGCTCACCCTGGTCCTCGAGGATGGCACCACCGTGCAGCTCACCGGCTCGACCTTCGTGGCCCTCAAGAAGAAGGTGAAGCGGAAGTGGACCAAGCTCCGGGAGACCTACCGCGAGCGCCTCTCGATCACCCTCATCGCGCCCAAGGGGCAGCCCTTGCCTGCCGGCCTCGGCGAGCGCCTCAGCCTCGGTGATCCCTGCAAGGACATGCGATTCCTCAGCGCCAAGGTGAGCCCCAAACGGGCCACCATGCGCTTCGAGACCCTCCTCGATCGCCGCCAGAACAGCCGCTACAGCGCCCTCGGTCCCGTCCGCTCGGGCGCGCAGCTCACCGGCGCGAAGGTGGTCGCCGCGCTCGTCGCATCGTACAAGGCCCTCGGCCACGCCATCGCCCGGGAGGCGTCCGGTGTATGACGTGGACACCCTGCTCGACGAGCCCCTGCTGCTCGAGCCCCTGAGGCGCTCCGTCCGCGAGGGGGCGCCACCGGCGTTCCTGCGTTCGGCGAAGATCAAGCTCACCGCACGGTGCAACCTGAAGTGCGTCATGTGTCGCTACGGCAAGGGTTGGAGCCCCGAGGAGATGTCCGGCGAGCGCATGCTGGAGGTGCTCGGGGAGCTCGCCGGTCTTGGCTGCCGCAAGGTGCACCTGTCCGGCGGCGAGGTCCTCGTGCGGCGGGACCTCGAGGGCGTGGTGGAGCGGGCGGTGGCCGAGGGCATGAAGGTCACGCTCACAAGCAACCTCACCCTCCTCGACAAGGCCCGCGCCCGGGCCCTGGTGAAGGCCCGTGTGCGCGCGATCTCCACCTCCCTCGACGGAGCGAGCGCGGAGACGCACGACCGCGTGCGCGGTATCCCCGGCAGCTTCGAGCGGACGCTGGCGGCGCTCGCCCTCTTGCGCCAGGAGAGGGAGCGCCGCGGCCGGAAGCTCGCTCTGCGTCTGAACTTCACCCTCATGCGCTCCAACTACCGGGAGTATCCGGAGCTGGTGCGCCTCGCCGCCCGCGAGGGCGCGGTGAACGTGGAGCCGATGCCGGTCGATACCAAGGTGGAGGAGCTGCGCCTGGGCAGGGCTCGCATGGACCACTACAACCAGGAGATCGCCCCGCGGGTGCTCGAGGAGCGCACCCGCGCCGGCATGCCGATCACCGAGCGCTATGTCTATCCCTTCGGCCGCACCGAGACCCACCTCAAGGCCTCGAAGCGGGGCCACTACGCGGGCGGCCACTACAAGGACCATCCCTGCTATGCGCCCTTCACGCACCTTTTCATCGCGTGGGACGGGCAGGTCTACCTCTGCTGCATGACCAATGGCCGCATCGAGTCCCTCGGCGATGTCTCGCGACAGAGCGTGGGGCAGGTCTTCCTCGGGGAGCGCTTCGAAGCGATCCGGCGCAGGATCCTCGTCGAGCGACCCAAGCCCTGCCACCGCTGCGATATGTTCCTCGAGGCCAACCGGCAGCTCGAGGAGCCACTACGGGGCGTCGAGCCGCGCGGCCAGCTCGTCGGCCTCGCGCACGCGCAGCGCGCGCCTGGGCTCTGAGTCGGGCGAGGAGAGCGCGAGGGCGCGGCGGACGAGGGCCTCGGGGCTCCCGGGGAGCTCGGCCACCGCGAGCGCGCGGCGACGCTGATCGTCCGCGGCACGGGGACGGGGCACGGCCAGGTGGTGGACGCCGGCTCGCGCCGCTTCGTAGACGAGGTTGAACCCGGCCTCTCCGACGAGCACCCGTGGCCGAACGCTCGTCAGCACCTCCGGGAAAGCGGCGCCCACCTGCACCGTCCGGCCCTCCCGGCGAAGGGCGGCGGCCAGGCGGGAGCACAGGCCCTGAAAGGGTGGATCCGTAGGCAGGAGGAGCACGTCCACGGTGGGAGGACCGGCCCCGAGCGGGCGGATCACGGGGCCGAAGGGCTCCCCCCCCACGGCCTGAAGCCAGCCCAGGTGGGGCTCGAGGTCGAGCACCTCGGTGAAGCGTCCTCCCAGCGCATCCGCTCCCACGCCGCGGCATAGACGGGCCAGGAGCGTCCGCCGAGGCACCGGCGGAAGCGGCTCCAGCTCGCAGCGCAGTCCCCGCGGGAAGGTGTCCACCACCAGATGCTCCGCTCCCTCGTCGCGCAGAGCGTCGACCACCGCCGCCCTCAAGGCCGCGGGTGGGGCCTCGCGCATCGGTCGCCAGCGGGCCCCAAGCGCCTCGGCGATAGGGCCCTTGTCCTCGGGAAGCAGCACCACCCCGTCCGCCAACGCGGCGGCGATCGCGGACCCCCGGACGGCGTGTCCCATCCCGCCGCCCAGCGCGTAGATGAGGGTGCGCGACATCTGGCTAGATGCGCGAGGACATCTAGCTCCCCTCCCACTCGAAGTCGGTATCGGAGGCGCCCGCGGGCTCGTAGTCCACATCGGTGATGTCGAAGAGCGCGTAGTCGTCGGCCGTGAACGCGGTCTCGCCCCACTCGTGGGACTGATAGTACCAGTGGAAGTAGGGATCGTCCTTCAAGCTCCGGTGGCGCTCTCCCTCGGGCTCCTTGCGCACATCGCCGCGGATGCAGCTCACGCACAGCAGCCCCTCCCGGCCGGCGGGG
>CAZEHU010000447.1:0-3709 GCA_964511605.1 uncultured Myxococcales bacterium | reverse complement strand
GTCCGAGGAAGAAGCCGCCGACCCCCAGCACCACCGCCACGCCCACCACGAGCATCCAGCGCCGGCCCGCGGAGGGGCGAGGCTCCAGCAGGCGCAGCAGCGCGTACGTGCTCTGATCGTGAGGGTCCTCCTCCAGGCAGCCGTGGAGAAGCCGCCTCGCGGTCTCACGGTCGATGTCCTGCCTGCGATCCTGCCAGCGCTGCACGTGGGCCTCGCCGAGGGAGCGCGCCACCTCCAGGCGGAAGGGGGCCAGGGCGCGGGCGCGGCCCAGGACGTGGATGGCGTCGTCGGACAGCCCATTGCCGAGGAACCCCTGGCCTTGCTCCAGCAGCTCGTCCACCTCGGCGGCTGCGGCCTCGAGCGCCTCCTCGGGCAGCCCCAGCTCCCGGGCCACCTCCGCGAGGTCCCGGCTCGTGAGCGCCGAGGAGCGCTCCGTGTGCAGGGCCTCCACACGCTCGAGGTAGAGCGCGACCGCCTCCGCCTGGCCGGCGCTCAGAGGCTCGAGCCCGGTCCCGCCCGCTTCGTCTCCCATACCCTGGAGGGTCGCCAGCGACGGGGCTTTGGTCAACCTGCGCTACGGCACCGTCGTCTTCGCGGCCTGCTCCCTCAAGTGCGCGAAGAGGCGCGGGATCGACTTACGCTGGATGAAGTTCTGGATGCCGGTGGGTACCTTCAGGATCGGCTCGGCGTGGAGCTCGTAGCGGACCAGGGTGCGGCCCCTCGAGCCCCGGAAGGGCGTCAGCGTCCAGCCGCCGTCGTTCTTGTCGAAGTCGCCCTCCACAAGGGTCCACTTGCGACTCCAGCGAACACCGGGCTCCACCACGTGCAGGGCGTCCGAGACGCTGCGGAGGTTCTTCACCGGGGCCGGAAGGTCGATGGTGATGTCGCAACGGACGGTGGTGCCCTTGGGGCCCTTCTTTCGGAAGACCTCCACCGAGCTCAGCGTCCGCTTCATGGTCTTCTCATAGTCCCCGCAGCGATCGAGCAGGGCCCAGACCTGCTCGGGGGGAACCTCGATCACGGCCTGGACCACGACCCTGGGGAACTCGCTGCCCGCCACATCGGTGAAGGTGGAGATCACCTCCCCCTCGTCGAGGCGCTGATCGAGGGTCCTCGCCGGCTCGGCGGCCGTGGCGCTACCGCTCCCCAGCAGGACGGCCAGCGCCGCCAGCGAGATCGCTGCGAGCGGGGCGGTGGCGAGGGGGGCGGAGCGGGGTGGGCCTTGCATCACGGGCCGCGAGGATAGCGCTCCTCCAGCTTCGATGGGAGGGAGCACATCGCAACCTCCGAAGAGGCCCGGGGCGCTCTGGACATCCGTTCAGGTGCGCGGCAGGCTCTCCCCTATGTCCGCGGTCCCGCCCACCCCCGCTCGCCCGCTGCGCCTGGTCCATACGGGAGATTGGCACCTCGGCCATCGCCTGCACGACGTACCGCGCGACGAGGAGCATCGCCTCTTCCTCGCGTGGCTGCTCGATCTCCTCGAGCGAGAGGCCGCCGACGCGCTCCTCGTCTGCGGCGACGTCTTCGACACAGCCAACCCCTCCGCGGCGGCCCAGCGAGCCTGGTACCGCTTCCTGGCGCAAGCCTCCCAGCGGGTGGCAGGCCTCGACGTGCTCGTGATCGCCGGCAACCACGACTCGGCGGCGCGCCTCGAGGCCCCGGCCGCGATCCTCGAGGCCCTCTCGGTCCGGGTGGTGGGCGCGATCCCGCGAGGGGAGGGCGGGATCCTCGATGTGGAGCGGCTGGTGGTGCCCTTGCACGATCGGGACGGGATCCCGCGCGCCCAGGTCGCGGCGGTGCCCTTCCTCCGCCCGGCCGACCTGCCCCGTGGGCCAAGGGGCGAGGAGGAGGACGGGGGTCTCGATCCGATGGTCGAGGGGGTCCGCGCCGTGTACGCCTCCGCGATCGCCGCGGCCCGGGCGCGAGCGGTGGAGGAGAGCACAGACGCCCCCGCGGCCGACCCCAGGCCCCAGGCCGTGCTGGCCACCGGCCACCTCTACCTCGTGGGCACAGCCCTGAGCGAGCTCAGCGAGCGCAAGATCCTCGGCGGCAACCAGCATGCCTTGCCCCACGATCTCTTCGAGCACGGGGGCGGTGTCCCGGACTACGTGGCCCTCGGTCACCTCCACCTCGCGCAGTCCGTGGCGAGCGATCGCATCCGCTACGCCGGCTCCCCGCTGCCGCTCTCCCTCGCGGAGCGCACCTATCGGCATCAGGTGCTGGTGGTCGACATCGAGGGTCCGGGCGAGGTGACGATCCGCGAGGAGCGGGTCCCTCGCGCCGTCCCCCTCCTCCGCATCCCTCAGAGCGAGCGCCTGCCCCTCGGTGAGCTTCTGCCCGCGCTGCGAGCCCTCGAGGTCCCCCCCGCAGCCAGCAAGACACTGCGTCCTCTCGTAGAGGTGGCCGTGCAGCTCGAGGCCCCCGAGCCCCGCCTCCGCTCCCTGGTGGAGGAGGCCGTCGCGGACAAGGGGGTTCGGCTCGTCCGCATCGACGTCGCCACCACGGGCCAGGGCGAGAGCCTCGGGGAGCAGGCGCCGGGCGCCGGGCTCCGCGACCTCGCGCCCGAGACCGTCTTCGAGCTCTGCTATCGGCGCACCTACGACGATGAGCCGGCCGACGATCTACGCACCCTGTTCGGCGAGCTGGTCGAGGCGGCCCAGCACGGCGCCGGCGCGCCCGCGGGGGAGGGCGGGCCATGAGGATCCTGGCGATCCGCGGAGCCGGGCTCACGGGCCTGGTCGACGACTTCGAGGTGCGCCTCGACACCGGCCCCCTCGGCGCGGTGGGGGTCTTCTGCATCACCGGCGATACCGGCGCCGGCAAGTCCACCCTGCTCGACGCGATCTGCCTCGCGCTCTACGACAAGACACCCCGCCTCGAGACCGGCGCGCAGGGCCACGTGGTGGGCGCCGCGGGCGCGGCGTCCAAGGACCTGCTGACCAACCGAGACGTCCGCCGCCTCGTGAGCCGCAGCGCCGGGCTCGGCTGGTGCGAGGTGGACTTCGTCGGGGTCGAGGGCGCGACCTTCCGCGCCCGGTGGGAGACCCCCCGAGCCCACAAGAAGCCAGGTCGCAGCCTGCAGAAGACCACCATGAGCCTCGTGGAGCTCGAGGGGAAGGTGCCCCTGGGCGGCGCGACGAAGACCGAGACCCTGAAAGCCATCGAGGCCCGAGTGGGTCTGGCTTTCCGGCAGTTCCAGAGCACGGTGATCCTCCCCCAGGGGGACTTCGCGGCGTTCCTGAACGCGCGGGAGGACGTGCGGGCCGAGCTCCTCGAGGCCATGACCGGCACGGCCATCTACGGCAGGATCTCGAAGCTCTGCTTTCGCCGATCTCGGGATGCCGCGGCCGAGGTGGCGGCCATCGAGCGTGACCTCGCGGGCCAGCCGGTGCTCGAGCCGGAGGCGCGCGCCGAGAAGGAGGCCGACCTCGAGCGCCTCTCCGAAGAGATCGGCGCTCGGGAGCCCGGGGTCGAGGCCCTCCGCAAGCAGGTGGGGTGGTACGAGACGGAGGCCGCGCGCCGCGACGTCGTGGACAAGGCCGTCGAGGCGCTCGAGGTGGCCCGAGCGGCCCACACGGAGGCGGCGCCTCGCTTCGAGGCCTACGACGCGGCGCGGACAGCCGAGCCCCTCCGCGCGCTTCTGGCCCAGCGCGATACGACCGTGGACCGAGCGGCCAAGGAGGCGAAGAAGCTCGATGCGAAGCGTGAC
>CAZEHU010000446.1:0-3713 GCA_964511605.1 uncultured Myxococcales bacterium | reverse complement strand
AGGCCGTCGGGTTGCGCAGGGGCCAGGGAGCCATCGGCCCCACCGCCGGCCGGGTCTGTCGCCGAGCAGGCGCCGAGCACCAGCGCGGCCAGGAGCGCGACGCCGACCCCAGCGGGCCCGGAGCCGCGGCGCAAGGGAGCGCCTTCGGCCCCCGGGTGGGCCCCCCGCCGGTACGCAGTGTCCCTCTTCATCGAGGCCATCGTGCCCCCTGCGGGGCCGGCGGGGCAATCCTCGGCCCCTTCGCTCGCCCCCTACCCGCGAGCGGGCGGGCATCTCATCTGGCCTCTCAGAGCAGCGAGCCCTGATCCGGCCTCGGGTGGCCGAGGTGGTCGTAGGCGAGCTTCGTGGCCAGCCGCCCGCGGGCCGTCCGCTGAATGAAACCCTGGCGGATGAGGTAGGGCTCGATCACATCCTCGAGCGTCCCCCGATCCTCACTGAGCGCCGCCGACATGGTGTCCACGCCCACGGGCCCGCCCCCGAACTTCTCGATCATCGTCAAGAGGTAGGCGCGGTCCATCGTATCGAGGCCCCGCTGGTCCACCTGCATGCGCCCGAGGGCATGGTCCGCCATCGCCTCGTCGACGTGGCCGCTCCCCTCCACCTCCGCGAAGTCCCGGACCCGGCGGAGCAGCCGGTTGGCGATGCGTGGTGTGCCTCGGGATCGGCGAGCGATCGCCCTGGCGCCTTCCTCCGCCACCGGGATATCGAGCAGGCGCGCCGAGCGCCGCACGATCTCCTCGAGCTCCTCGCTCTGATAGTACTCGAGGCGGTGGATGATGCCGAAGCGATCCCAGAGGGGGGAGGTCAGCATGCCCTGCCGGGTCGTCGCCCCGACCAGCGTGAAGGGCGGCAGGTTGATCTTCATCTCCTTGGAGAAGGCCCCCTCCCCCACCACCAGGTCGTAGCGGAAGTCCTCCATCGCCGGGTACAGGTTCTCCTCCACCACAGGGTTCAGGCGGTGGATCTCGTCGATGAAGAGCACGTCCCGGGGCTTGAGGTTGGTCAGCAGCCCCGCCAGGTCCCCCTTTCGCTCGATGGCCGGGCCCGAGGTGATCACGATGTTCGCCCTCATCTCGTTGGCGACGATATGGGCCAGGGTGGTCTTGCCCAGGCCGGGCGGCCCGCAGAAGAGGATGTGGTCCACGGCCTCCTCGCGATTCCGGGCCGCGGTCACGAAGACCTTCAGGTTCGACAGGAGGTCGGATTGGCCGACGTACTCCTCGAAGCTGCGCGGCCTCAGCGCCCGGTCGAAGCGCTCGTCCTCGCTCATCGCACCCGGCCCGATGGAGCGGGTATCCTCGCGGCTCATGGCCTACCTCCGGAGGACGGACATCGCCGCCATGAAGAGGGCGTCGAAGTCGCCGCCCTCGGGGTGCTGCTGGCGCACCTGCGCGAGCGCCATCTCCACCTCACCCCGCTTGAAGTCCAGGTTGCTCAGCGCGCTCGACACGTCCGCCCACACGTCCGCCACCACGACCCGCGCGCCTGGGGGCATCCCCGCGGACCCGTGCCCGTCCATGCGCGGCACGATGCCAGCCTTGCGCAGCTTATCCCTCAGCTCCACCGCCAGGCGCTCCGCCAGCTTCTTGCCGACCCCGCTCAACTTCTTGAGGCGCTTGATGTCCGCGAGCTCCACGGCCGCGGCCAGCTCCTCGGGAGAGATGCCGCCCAGGATCGCGACCGCGCCCTTGGGCCCGACCCCGCTCACCGAGACCAGGCAGTCGAAGGTGCGCTGCTGATCCTGGTCGCCGAAGCCGAAGAGGCTGATCTCCCCCTCGCGCACGTGGGTATGGATCCACAGCTCGATGGGGTCGCCCTCGGGCACGTGGTCGATGACCCCGACGGGTACCTGCACGCGGTAGCCCACGCCATGGACGTCGACGACCACCGATTCCAGGTCCCGGTGGAGGATCACGCCGCTCAGCCAGCCGATCATCGAAGGGCCCCCACCGCCACAGCCCCGCCCCTCATAGTCGCAGCCCGGCCAGCGGGTTGCCCACGTGCCGGTCGTGGCAGAGGGCCGCGGCCAGCGCATCCGAGGCGTCCTGCGGCGCCACCTTCGGCAGCCCGAGCACGATGCGCACCATCTCCTGGACCTGTTTCTTGTCCGCGCGGCCGTGGCCGGCGACCGCGTTCTTCACCTCGCTGGCGGTGTACTCGGCCACGTCGAGGCCGCGGCTCGTACAGGCCACCATGATGGCCCCCCGCGCGTGGCCGAGCTTGAGCGCGCTCTGCGCGTTCTTGGCGATGAAGACCCGCTCGAGGCTCAGGACGTCCGGCCGATGCTCGCCGATCACCTCCACG
Source organism: uncultured Myxococcales bacterium (assembly GCA_964511605.1). GTDB lineage: Bacteria > Myxococcota_A > UBA9042 > PHBI01 > JACKFB01 > CAZEHU01. The sequence goes on along the minus strand of CAZEHU010000446.1, from coordinate 1,409 downwards.
AGCGCGTCGTGGATCTGCTCGAGGCGGGTCCAGAGCGGCCGATCGCTCTTGGTCCTCACGACCCCGTGGCCCACCCAGGTCGGCTGCCCCCCGCGCGCCTCCACCACCCCCCACCCGGTGGCGAGGGTGCCGGGATCGACGCCGAGGATCCGCACCGTCTACGCCTCGAGCTGGGCCGCGACGTCGTCCGTGAGGTCGAAGTTGGCCCACACCGTCTGCACGTCGTCGGTCTCCTCGAGGGCGTCGATGAGGCCGAGCAGCTTCCTGGCGTCGCCCACCTGTCCGATCTCGATGGTCGTCTTCGGCACCTTCGCGAGGTTCGACTCCGTGGGATGCAGCCCCCCGGCCTCCAGGGCCGCGACCACCTCGTAGAGCTCCTCGCGCGCGGTGGAGACGAGCCAGTGCTCGCCTGCGTCCTCTACGTCCTCGGCGCCCGCCTCGAGGCCCGCCTCGAAGATGGCGTCGAGGTCGCCCTGATCTTTCGGGATCTGGATGTGGCCCTTCTCCTCGAACATCCAATTGACGCTGCCGGGCTTGCCCAGATCCTGGCCTCGCTTGGTGAAGACGTGGCGGACCTCCCCGACGGTGCGGTTGGTATTGTCCGTGACCGTGTCGATGAGGATAGCGACACCCGCGGGGCCGTAGCCCTCGTAGGTGACCTCCTCGTAGCTCACGCCCTCGAGCTCGCCGGTGCCCTTCTTCACGGCCCGCTCGATGTTGTCCTTGGGCATGTTCGCCGAGCGCGCCGCGATCAGGGCGGAGCGCAGGCGTGGGTTGCCGTCGGGATCGCCGCCGCCGAGGCGGGCGGCGATGGTGATCTCCTTGATGATCCTCGTGAAGACTTTGCCCCGCTTGGCGTCCTGGGCTGCCTTGCGATGCTTGATCGTGCTCCACTTGTTGTGGCCGCTCATCTGCCGCTCCACTCGCTGAGGCCAAGGGCCACGGGGGCCCGATGACCATCGGTTAGCACGCGGGATCCGGGCTGTCACGACGGGGCCGCTCCCGAATCCACCCCCGCGCTCCGGCCTCGCCGCGTGTCCTTCCCCAAGGCGCCCCGCTGGTGGCACGCTCTCCCTGTGCAGACCGAGGGCAGAGCGAGATCGGGGAGGCGCTGGGTCGATGGGCTGATCGCCCTCTGGCTCGCGGCCCACGTGCTCATCCCCCTCAGCTACTACACCCTGCGCGACGCCCGTGATGAGCGCTTCGCCTGGCGCATGTTCTCCGCCCGGCGCGCGGAGATCTGCCGGGTACGCTTCGCGGAGGTCCGGGAGCCCCCCGGGGGCCGCCGCGAGCTCGCCCCGGTCTCCCTCACCCGCTCCCTCCACAAGGGCTGGGAGAGCGGCCTGAAGCGCGGGCGGCCCGACATCCTCGCCGCGTTCGTCGCGTGGCGCTGCGAGGAGGGCGCCCGC
>CAZEHU010000445.1:0-3724 GCA_964511605.1 uncultured Myxococcales bacterium | reverse complement strand
GGCAGCTGTTGACCGCCGCCAACGCCTCCCCGGACTGCGCGTGGCACGTGGTGCCCACCGAGGAGCTCGACGCCGGGGTGGCCTTCTCGGGCGGCTGCTTCGACGGGGCAGGCTGCCTGTACGCAGGCAACATCGAGGACTGGTCCTACGATCACGGGGTCTGCGATGCGGGGGCCTGGACGCCCGAGATCGAGCTCTCGACGGCCGGTGAGGCCCACCTCGAGTTCTGGTTCTGGGGCCAGACCGCCGAGTTCACGCCGGGCAAGGATCGCCTCGAGGTGCACATGGACGGTGTGCCCATCGCGGTCAAGGAGGCGGAGAACCTGTCCACCGGAGGCGCTTGGGAGCTGGTCTCCATCGATCTCAGCCCCTGGGCCGATGGCTCCCCCCATCAGGCCTCCCTGCACTTCCGCACCGGCGACAACGTGCTCAACGACGCGGCCGGCGTGATCATCGATGGCCTGAGGATCTGGCTCGACGATCCCGCATGCCAGTAGGGATCACCTGGGGCCGGGCGCGGCTCCTCCTCGTGCTCGCCGCCTCCGCCTCCTCCCTTGGGGCCTGCAAGGATCCTTGTACGGGGCTCGAGCGCTACGTCTGCGAGACCCTCGAGGACGAAGAGCGCTGCATGCTCCTCCAGGATCCCCTGCGCCGAGAGCACCTGACGCGGGCGGCCTGCGCGGGCATGCTCGAGCGCCTCGAGAGCCGCTGACCCCCCTCCCCTCTCTCCGGACTCGGGCATGATCACCGAGCGCGAGCAGCTCATCGACTGGACCCTGGCGCTCCTCGCCCTCGGGACCATCGCCAGTCAGCTCGGCCTCCAGGCCGCGGGCTCCGATGTACGTGCGGAGGCGACCGTCGCCGAGGTCCGAGAGGTGGAGCAGCCGGCGAAGCTCGCGGACGCGGAGCGGGCCCTGTCGCCGGAGGTCCGCGAGGCGCTCGGCCTCGGCGGCGAGGACAGCGAGTCCGAGGGCCGGGTGCTCGAGGAGCTTCGCCGCGACCTCGAAGAGGCCCGGGCGCGTCCCCGCCTCCTGATGTCCATCGCTGCGGTCGCGGCGAGCTCGCTGTCCTCGGAGGAGGCTGGGGCCCTGGCGCTCGAGGCGCTCGACCTCGTCTTCGATAACGAGGAGGCCGCGGCGCTCTACGCCGGTCCTATCGACACCCTCTATCGCCTTGCGCGCGGTCGCGAGGCGAGCGGGGAGGAGGCGGCGGCGGCGGCCCGAGCGGTGGGAGGATCGAGGTGGATGATCTGCCGCCTCGAGGCGGCGGCCGCCGCAGCACGGCGCGAGGCGGCGGACAAGGAGCGTGCCCAGAGCTGCGCCCGGGACGCCGCGACCCTCTTCGTGGAGCGCTTCACGCTGCTGTCCGTGGTGGTGGTCTCCTTCTTCCTCGTCGGCGCGCTCCTCATCGTGCTCTGGCCCCTGGTCCGGCGTGCGATCCTGGGCGCGGGGTTCTCGGGCCTCGAGGGCACCGCCAGCCCCTTCGTGGTGGCGAGCACGCTGCGGGTGGTCTCCGCCTGGTTCCTGCTCTTCGTCGCGGTGGGCACCCTGGTCGCCACGCTGGCGGTCGCCTCGGGCGATACGGGCGCGACCATGGCTCTCGGCACGGCGGTCCAGACCCTCGCGGGCGGCGGCGTCGCGATCGCGCTCATCGGCCGCTTCGGCCGCCGCGGCGTGGATGCGGCCCCCTTGGCGGTGCCGCTCCGCCTCGGCGTCGGACCCCGAACCGGCGGCCTGCCCGGCCTGCTCCTCGGTGTGATCGGGGGCCTCGCGATCGCGCTGGTGGTCGTCCTCGTGGCGCTCCTCGTCGTCGGCGGCGAGGACGGCGGGGCCACGGGCACCCAGCCGATCCTCGTCTTCTTCGCGGAGCAGTCGGACCTCGGCCCGCGCCTGGTGATCGGCCTGAGCGCTGTCGTCTTCGCGCCGGTCTTCGAGGAGATCCTCTTCCGGGGGTTTCTCTTCAGGAACCTGAAGGAGGTGATGGACCCCACCTTCGCGATGGCGGCCTCGGGGCTCGCGTTCGGCCTCGCCCATATGGACCTCGGTGCGCTCCTGCCCCTGGCGGCCCTCGGAGCTACCCTGGCGTTCCTCTACGAGCGGAGCGGCACCCTCCTCGTGCCCATCGGCGTGCACAGCCTCTGGAACCTGGGCTCGCTGGCCGCGACGCTCCTCATCGCGGAGGGCTGAGGTGGGGGAGAGGCTCGAGCCATGCTCTGAGGATCTCGTCATGGTGCGGGGGCAGGACGGCCCAGACCTCGGAGCGCTTGCGCGTCGGATCGCTGCCCGGGTCGCGGACGGCGTCCCCCAAGGAGAGGTGGAGGTCCCAGAGGTCCGCGGAGGCTTCGGGGCGCGGCAGCGCGCCACCCTCGTCCGGCTCCGCTGGCCCGTCCCGCCAGGGGGCCAGGCGTTGTACCTGGTGGCCCGCTCCACCTTCCTGTCCGCCGAGGAGGTCGCTGGGTGGGCCACAGGACCACCGGAGGATGCGATCGAGCTCCCCGCGGGCACCGACGGACTCGTCGACGCCCGCCCCGAGCCCGGCCGCACCACCTTCTACGCGGTGCTGGCAGGGGGCCGATCGCTCCCCCTCGCGCCCGATCCGCCCCCCTTCGGAGGCGCAAGTGCTCCTTGGCTCCTCGGGGACGTCGAGGAGGCACTCGAGCGGGGCCTCGCGCCGTGGCTGAGGATCACGGCGCCCACCGAGGCGGCGGACGCGCCGCGCCCCGTCGATCTGCCCCCGCGCCTGAAGCTCGCGCGGGCCGCGGTCCAGATCCTGCCGGAGGACGCGGAGCTGCGCGCCCGCTTGGAGCGTCTGCTCGAGGCCTGGCGTCGCGATCAGGCGGAGGAGGATGCGCGATGACCAGCCCTTCCCTGCTCCGCGATCTCGTGGCCCTGGGCGAGGCCGTGATCCCCGGCCAGGGTCCGATCCCCCCCTTCGGTGAGCCCTCGGCCCGGCGCGTGCTGGCCTTCCTCGACAGGGAGGGACCCTTGGCCGTCCGGGGCCTCGAGCTCTTCGTCCGGGGCCTCGACGCCGCATGTCGAGTCCGCCACGGCCGGGGGCTGGCGTCCGTCGCTCGACAAGAGCGGGAGGCACTCCTGCGTGGGGCCGAGCAGCTCAGCTTCGCGACCCGCACGGCCGCCCGCTCCGCCCTCACGCCGCTCAAGGCCCTGCACCTCGACGATCCCGACATCTTCGAGGCGATGGGGCTACGCTACCGTCCGGAGCTGGCCCGCGCCGAGCGCGATCGAGCGGTGTCCGGCCGCGTCTTCAGCGCGGAGGATCTCGAGGGCCTCGACGAGCTCGAGGCGGAGGTGGTCGTCGTCGGCACGGGCGCAGGGGGCGCGCCGGTCGCCTACGAGCTCGCCCGTCGCGGCATCGACGTGGTGATGCTGGAGGCCGGACGCTGGCTCGATCGCTCCCACTTCAGCCAGTCGAGCCGTGTGGAGCTGGGCCAGCTCGCGTATCGGCCGCTCACCGAGACCGTCGCCATCGGCAATACGGTCATCCCGGTCCCCGCCGGTCGTACGGTCGGCGGCACCACGACGATCAACTCGGGCACCTGCTACCGGGCCCCGGAGGCCGTGCTCCGGCGCTGGGCCGAGGAGCTCGGGCTCCAAGAGCTCTCCGCGGAGGCGCTCGCGCCCCGCTTCGAGCGGGTGGAGAGCATCCTCCAGGTGGCCGAGGCGGAGCCGGAGACCCTCGGGGGCTCGGCGCGCATCGTCGCCCG
>CAZEHU010000444.1:0-3739 GCA_964511605.1 uncultured Myxococcales bacterium | reverse complement strand
GTTCTCGATGCCGAGCAGCTCCAGCCGGCTCGCCTGGGCCTGGAGCTGGGCCTCGAGCTCCTCGATCCGGGCGCCGAGGGTCGAGAGCTCCTCAGAGGGTGGGGCGATCGGGAGGGCCGATCCGGCCAGGCCGGCTCCCCCTGCGGCCAGGACACCGGGATCGGGCGCGGGCAGATCGTAGTCGTCGGCCAGCTCGAAGGGCGGCGGCACCGTGGCCGGCTCGTCGGGCATCGGAGGCAGCGCCGCGCCGGGCGCGGGGATGCCACCGGAGCGCTCGGGGCTCGGAGGCTCGAGGATCTCGGCCTCGACGAAGGAGTCCTCGAGGGATGCCGCGGGCTCCCCGGCCGGCATGGACGCGCGGGTCGGGGCGTCCTGGACGAACTCGACGCGGAAGTTGCCGCAGAAGAAGACGTCGCCGGGCCCGAGCGTATGCTCCTGGATCCGCTGGCGCTTGAAGAAGGTGCCGTTGGAGCTGCCGAGGTCATAGACCTTGAACTCCGAGCCGGTGAACACCACCTGACAGTGGCGACGCGACACCGTGTTGTTCTTCGTGCGGATCGCGCACTCCCGCGAGCGCCCGATCTTGACGATGGCGTGGTCGGTGTCGAGCGGCACCTCGGAGGTGGCGCCGCCGTCGCTCGTGTAACGAAGTCGCGCCATAGCGGGGTTTGCGAGCCTAGCGCGCCCCCCGCCCCATCGACAAGGGCTCCCGCGGCGCCGGGCGGGACCCGGCGGGCGCCATCAGGTCCTCGGCCCCTGTCTGGTGGTCTGTGTGCCTGTGACCGAGGACGTGGCCCCACTCGTGGGCGAGGGTGTGGAGGCCCCCGTCGGGCCCGGGGTCGCCCACGACACGATCAGCGAGGAGGATCGTGGGGGTGAAGCGCTCGGGCAGCGCGAGCTCGTCCCGGGCAGCGGAGGGAAGGGCGGCCACGCCCTCGGGCGTGAGGGTCAGGCCTGCCACCGGCGCCCCCGAACCCAGGTGATCGGGGTGCACGATCCACGGCAGCAGGACGACGACCACCTCACGCTCCCTCGGAGGCAGGGCGAGGCGTCGTGCGAGGAGCCCGAGGGCGCGGAGGTCTGTGGTGATCGCGTACTCCCCAGGCACCTCCAGGATCTTCTCCTGCCGGGAGAAGCGATGTCCCTTCGGGCCCCAGATCGCCGCGAGATCACGCTCGTGGGTCTCGCAGCGCGCGCGATCGACTTCGGATCCCACGGCCCATCGAATGCGCCAGGGCTCGTCCGCCGACCCGGAGGCGTCGCGGCAGGCCTCTCCGCCCGAGAGGAGCCCCAGGAGCAATAGGAGGGCGAGGCCTGCGCCGCCCCTCCTCGATCGGGGATCAGAGGAGATCGACCTCAAGCCCATCATCGGCGAGCTCCCAGGTGGAGATCCGCTCGACGAGGGCCTCGAAGCCCAACAGGCGCAAGAGGAAGGGCGGGAAGTTTCGGAGACGGAGGCGCGCCTCGATCGTGACGGGACCCACAGCATCGTCGGGCACCGGCACGAAGAGGGTCCAGGTCCGCGAGTACTTCGGCGGGAGGGCCGTCGTGAAGTGCTCGGCGGCCTTCCAGGGGAAGACGGTGGGCTCGCCGCGCTCGTCGATGAGGCTCGAGCCTAGCTTGATCAGATCGTCATCCTCGAAGGGGGCCAGCTCGCTGAAGAAGTCCATCAGATCGCCATTGTCGTCGAGCTGGCCGGTCTCGTAGAGCACCCTGCCCTCCGCATCGCGTGCGATGACGTGCAGCCAGACCTGGCGGATGAAGGTGGAGCCCGTGGGCAGGGCGTGGGCGTCGATCTCGTTGGTGACGCTCACATAGAGATCGAGCTGCTCCCCGGGCAGCACGGCGGGGGCCGCGTTGAGCTCCAGGGAGGCGGCCGTGGCCAGGAGGGCCTCGATGCGCTCGCGCGCCCCGGCCTCCTCATCGACGCTCAGCCAGCCCTCGAGGAGCGGCACGTCGACCCCCACGAAGCGGTGGTCGTGCAGCCCGGTTCGCTCCGGGCCCCCGACGCCGGCGATGCCGTCGAACGCGGGCATGTGGCAGCTCTGGCAGGAGCGGCCCTCCTCGGCCGCGGGGGACTCGAGCCACTCCTGGTAGGGGCGCTCGAGGTTCAGGCCGCTCACCTCCACCACGTCGTGGCAGGCGCCGCAGAAGGCCGAGGAGCTCATCTCGCTCGACTCCTCGCTCTGGTGGAAGGCGCTGTCGACCGGGTCGGCGAGGGTCCCTCGGATCGGTCCCTCGGCGTCGAGGACGTGGCCGCTGTTCCAGGTGCGCTCGATCGACGACACCTTATGGCAGGACTCGCAGGTGATGCCCTCGAGCACGATGGGCGAGAGACTCTCGAAGTCGAAGCCGTCCTGGCATTCCCCGCCCCGGGTCCCGATCGCGCTGTGGCATTGGGTGCAGAAGCCGTCCTGGAGGCCCCCGTACTCCGCTTGTCGGATCTCCACGAGCTTGCGGAAGACCGGGTCGACCATCGAGTAGGCGTGCATCGAGGTGCGCCACTGAGCGTAGTGCTCCTGGTGGCAGCCCGCGCAGACCTCGGCGCTCGTGAAGCTCGTGGGATCGAGCGTGGGCTCCTCCGGGATCGAGAGGGGATCGACCAAGAGCCCGGATGGCGGGCTCGGGCCGATGTCGGGTTCCGGCGAGGGGCCTGGGCCGTCGGCGGGGCAGGCGATCGCGAGCGACGCGCACAAAAGGACGAAGGTCGCAGAGCGCCAGGGGGAGGGGAGGGGAGGGCGCATCAAAGGGTCCCCAAGAAGACGAGGAGGGCCGCCCTCTCGTCCACGCTGCGAGACTCGAAGTCCTCGCGGATCGTGAGGGCCTCCCCGTCGTGGGCTCCGATCGCCTCCTCGAGGGTGTCGGCCTCGCCGGAGTGCAGGTAGGGCGCGGAGGTCGACACCCCCCAGAGGGGCGCGGTCCGGAACTCGGTCATGGAGGCCGATGCGTCCTCGATGCCCAGGCTCCCGGGCGGCAGGATGTCGTGGAGCAGGAGGTCGGAGTACAGCGGCACCGGTCCGTCGGCGCCCTGGAGGCTCGGGCGATGGCAGCCGGCGCAGCCGATGGACTCGAAGAGCTCCTCTCCCTCCGCGGCGAGGGCCTCGTCCTCCGCGGGCTGCCGCGGGGGGCCGGCGAGGTGGGTGAGGAAGAAGGTCAGGGCCTCGGCATCCTCCATGGGGAACTCGGGATCGGGGATCGCGTCGTTGTCGTGGATGAGGCCGAAGGTGTGGTCCTCCTGCCAGGGGAGCGTCATGCCCAGCTCGGTGCTCACCGCGTCCCGCACGAACTCGCTGACCGTGGGCACCTGGGCCTTCCAGCCGAAGCGGCCGAGGCGGCCTCCATCGGTCCAGGAAGGTCGGCCCGTGAGGCCGTCTGGATCGATCGAGTCGTCAGGATCGGCCAGGGCGAGGATCACCTCCTCGGGGATCGTCTCGATGAGCCCGAGGCCGAACAGGTGCGGCGTCTGGCGATGCTCGAAGACGTTGGCGTCGCTCTGGGGGACGTTGGCGACCCCCTCGAGCAGGCTGCTCCCCTTGTGGAGCACCGTGCCGGCGGCGGGCAGGTGGAACTCCCCGGCGTCGTTGATGATCCCGTGGCGCATGACGTTCACGTCCCGGGGCCCGGCGCCGCCGGCCACCGGATCGAAGTGGCAGGCCCGGCAGGAGTCGCCGTTGAAGCGGGGTTGGCCCACCCCTTCGCTCCGGGCGCGGTCCCGATCGAGCACGCGGCGGCCGGCGAG
>CAZEHU010000443.1:0-3740 GCA_964511605.1 uncultured Myxococcales bacterium | reverse complement strand
GTTTCTACCGCGAGGCGCGCGTCTCCAAGCTGCTCGAGCATCCCAACGTGGTGGAGGTCCTCGACATGGGCCTGAGCCAGGCCGGGCACCACGGCATCATCATGGAGTTCCTGGGCGGGGAGACCGTCGGTCACCTCCTCGCTCGCGAGGGTCACGCGGCCTGGGAGCGGGTGGTGCACGTCGCCATCGAGCTCTCGGAGGCCCTCGGCCATGCCCACGGCCGGCTGGTGATCCACCGGGATCTGAAGCCGGACAACATCCACCTGATGGGCGATCCCGGCCCCGACGAGAGGGTCAAGCTCATCGACTTCGGGGTGGCATATGTCGCCGCGGATCGCTCGTTCTCCGGTCCCGCGCCGGGATCGACGGGGGTCAGCGGCACCCCGGCCTATATGAGCCCGGAGCAGATCCGCGGCCAGCCGCTCGACGGGAGGAGCGATCTCTACAGCCTGGGCGTGCTCCTCTACGAGATGCTCACCGGCGGCCGCCCCTTCCCGGGCAACGATCCCGTCAACGTCTGCCGCCAGCACCTCTTCTCGACGCCGCCCCAGGTCTCCGCGGGACTGCCGCCGGGGGTGAGGGTGCCACCGGGCCTCTCCTCCCTGGTCCGGCAGCTCATGTCGAAGATGCCGGAGGCCCGCCCACCAGGGGTCGGCGCGGTGCTCGAGAAGCTCAAGCACGTCCTGCCGAGGGAGCGCTGGCCCACGCGACTGCAGCGCCGGCGGCCCACCTCCGCGATCACCACCCTCGAGCCGAGGTCGCGCCGGAGCTGGTCGGTGCACGGCCTGCCGACGGCCAAGCAGGTGGGCGGCCTCGAGAGCGGCACCGTCGCGATGCTCTACGTCACCGCCTCCGAGGAGCGGGAGGAGCAGCTCCTCGGAGCCGATCCCCCGGTGGAGCTGAGCGATGCGCTCATGGAGTGGCGCTGCCTCGTCGAGGAGGACGGGGGCTTCGTGCAGCAAGCCTCCCCGCGGGCCTTCCGCGCCTACTACGGCATGTTCCCGCTCCGGCCTGGGGATCGGGTGGATCCGGCCGTGGCGGCCGTCAAGCACGCCCTCTGGCTCAACCACCTGATGCTGGCCTTCACCGACGACTACGATCTGCCGGTTCAGGTGCAGGCCGGTGTGATCCAGCGCAGCTTCCGGCAGAGTCGCCACGGGGAGCCCCGCGCCCCCCTCGACGATGGGGATGCCGAGATCGCCTACTACCTCGCCGAGGCGGCCAGCCCCGGGGCGGTCCTCGTCGACTCCTCAGCCGCTTATGCCCTCGAGGGCGCAGCCGAGCTCCACGCCATCGCCCCGGTCGAGGGCCTGGCGCTCGACAAGCCGGAGCCCGCCTGGTTCGTCGCTCGTCTGCACGGCTGACCAAGGGCTCGCGCTCGTCCGCACGAGGGGCGGAGGGCTCGCCTGCCGCTCCGCCGGGTGCTCAGTCCGCGGCGGCCGCCAGGAGCTTGTGTGCGCCCGCGGTCCCCAAGACCGCCTCGAGCCCCTCGCCGGTCACAGGTTGGAGCTCGTCGAGCCCGAAGGCCTCCGCATAGGAGCTGTACACCGATCGGGGGCAGAGGCCGGCGAGCGCGCAGGCCGGGGTCCGCCCCGGGCCGCCGGCGTGCGGGCAGGCCACCACGGGGATCGTGAAGGTGTTGCCTCGAGGACCATCGGAGATGCGCAGGTAGTCGCCATGCTCGAAGAGCGTGCCCAAGGGGGCCGTCATCGGCGACAAGCCCCCCTCGCTCAGGGCCGGCACGTCGTGGTCCCGCTCGTAGCGGAAGCGAACGCAAGGCAGGAGCTCGCTGACCCCGAGCGGAGGCGAGGCGGCCATCATAGGGCCGATCATCGCCCGATGGGGGAGCGCCACGTCGAAGAAGGCGTCGAGGGGATCGCGCGTGGAGGGGAAGGGCAGGAACACCTGCACCGGGGCGTGCCAGCGCGAGAAGAGCTCTCGTAGCGCCGGCAGGTGCGCCACGTTGGAGCGGGTGACGACCGTGAGCAGCGTCAGGTTCTCGCCGTGGCCCTCCGCGAGGAGGGCGTCGAGGGCATCGAACACCGCGTCGAAGCTGCCCGGGACGTCGGTCACGCCTTCGTGCACCTCGGCGGTCGGGCCGTACAGCGGGACGTGCAGCGTGAAGCCCTCGGGCATGGCGGCTAGCAGCGCCGAGCGGAGCGCGGAGTCGGCCAGGGGGGGGCCGGCCGTATAGATGTGGACGTGCTCGAATCCGAGGTCCCTCGCCACCTCGACCAGAGGCACGACGTCGGGATGGGTCAGGGGATCGAGGCCGCTGAGCCTCAGCACCCGATAGCCAGCCTCGGCGGCCCGCTCGAGGCCCGCGACGAGGCGCTCCCGCTCGCCCTCCGGGAGGCCGAGGACCGGCGACATCTTCGCCCGGGTCGAGCAGAAGCTGCAGCGGTGGCCACAGTCGCTCGCAAGATCGAGGACGAAGACACGACCGAAGTCGAAGGGATGCAGGGCCTCGGTGCGGAGCTCCGCGGGCAGCTCCAGGCGTCGCGGCGGGGGCACGGGGGCGGGCGGCTCCGGGATCTCCACCGGGCGGCGCGGATCGTCGGAGGCCTCGAGGCGATCCACCGAGCCCTCGAGCAGGGCCAGGAGCGCCGCCTCGTCCTCGTGGGCGGGGATCTGGGTGATCACGTCCAGGTGGGCGGTCCGCCTCCAGGCGGGCGCTCCCTCGTGGCGCGCCCGCACCTGGAGCCCTGCCGTGACACGGCTGTCGCCCTTTCGCAGGCTGACCAACACCCCCCCCTCGTGGTGGGGGAAGGCCCGCTCGACGACCCAGGTCCCCCCGAGCTCCTCCCCGAGGGTGAGGCCCAGGGCCGAGAGCACGCCGTCGGGATCCAGTCGCAGGGTCGGCGAGGTGATCATTGCACCTTCAGGTAGATCCGCCGGGCCCCCGAGCTCAAGCCGAGGGTGGTCGGTCGGAGTGTGAACATGACATCGCGCATCAGGGCCTCGAGGGTCCGCCGCGCCTTGGCCCCGGCCTCGAGATCCTCGAAGAGGTCCCGGCCGAGCGGCCACCAGCGTACATCCCACTTCCGCGCTTCCAGGCGCGGCTGCGCGCCCTCGATCACCCTGAGCGTGACGATGGCGGGCCGCGCCCAGGGCTCAGGCGGCGGCCCCCAGGCATCGGTCACGCCGGCCCGCGCGTAGAGATCGAAGCGCGCCCGGCCCGAGCCCTCCACGAGCACCGAGAGCCCCAGGAGCCGCGGCAGCTCGCCGCCCGGCGGCCGCGCCCCCGTGATCGTGGTGGCGAGGGACCACGCCTCGAGGGCCGGCAGGTGATCGGTATCCACGTAGACGCTGAGGCCCCGTCCCTCCGGGCCTGCGGCCAGGGCGGGGTACAGGGGCAGGTGGCGCACGGGCTCGAGCGTCGTCCGGAGGGAGTCGAGGTCCACGTCGACCGCTGGCCCCGCCCCGTCCCCGGCCCGGGCGAGGGCCTCGAGGTGGCCGAGCAGGCGCTCGCCACCGGCCGTGCGCTCGCTCATCGGCCGGTAGAAGCAGGCGACACGGAAGCGAGGCAGGAGCTCGCCACGCTCCACGTCGGCCGCTAGCGTCACCGACCACCGGCAGCGTCCCAGGGATCCGCGCGCGAGGTCGTGGAGTGCCTCGACCCAGGCCTCGGCCAGGTCCGGTGAGGGGGTGCCCAGGCGCGCGTGCCAGCCCCGAGCCGCGCGGCGGAGCGGGGCCCACGGGGTCTCGGAGGTCAGGGGCCAGAGGCGGGCATCGGGGCT
>CAZEHU010000442.1:0-3740 GCA_964511605.1 uncultured Myxococcales bacterium | reverse complement strand
CTGTTCCGGTTCACCCGGATGTCCGGCTTGTCCGGGAGGCTCGAGACGTCGAAGGGGATCTGCACGTACACCTCCCTGAGGAGGGTGCGCGGCTCGTCGAAGGCGACGCGGTACATGCCCCCGGTCGACTCCCGCTGCCCACCCTTGATCGGGGTGGGCAGCGCGCCGAAGTAGCCAGCGTGCACCTCCACGTCTTCATCGACCGAGTAGGCGTCGAAGCGGACGACGAAGCCGGAGCCGTCTTGGATGATCAGGGCCTGATCCCGTACGAGTGTGTAGCGTTGCATCGGATCATTGGACCAGAAAGCGTCAGGGCTGCCAAGCCCACGAGCCCTCGATGAAGCGCAGCCAGTCCTCGCTCTGGGATCGCCAGAGCTCCCAGGAGTGGCCCCCGTCGAGTACCCGCAGCTCGTGGTCGAGCTTCCGCTCCTCGAGGGCGTCGTGCACAGCGAGGGTGTGGGCGAGGAAGCCGAGCGCGTCATCATCCCCGCAGGACAGCCAGATGCGCGGGAAGCGGGTGCCGACCGGCAGGGAGCGCACCAGGTGCAGGGGGCTCGAGCGCTCGAACCAGGCCCGATCCGGCGGACTCCCCCAGGCCTCAAGGTAGATGCGGCGGTGGGTCGGAGGCTCCTGGAAGAGCGCCCCGCTCAGGCTCACGGCGGCGGCGAAGCGATCAGGATGTCTCAGCGCGATGCTGAGCGCCCCATAGCCCCCCATGCTGAGGCCCGCGAGGGCCCGGGCCTCCCGCGAGGGGACGGTGCGCCACGTGCGATCGACCCGATCGACGAGATCGAGGGCCACATAGTCGGCCCAGCGCGGGCCGGGTCGTCCCTCGATGGGCACGTGGTTGGTCCAGTAGCCATCCCCACCGTCCGGGGCGATGACGATGGTCGGGCGCACCGCCCCGCTGCCGATCAGGCGATCGAGGGTCCGCGCGAGGCCGGCATGCGTGAAGAAGTCGCTGTGATCGCCCTCGAGACCGTGGAGGACGAAGAGCACCGGATAGCGCTGCTCGCCTCCGCGGTACCCTTCCGGCAGGTAGACCGAGAGCGTGCGCTCCATCCCTACCGCACCGCTGTAGAAGCGATCCTGCTGGACGGTCCCCCCGGCCTCCGCGGGGAGGGGGGCGAGGAGGAGCGGGCCCAAGACGAGCAGGCCCAGGACGAGGAGGGATCCGGCTCGCTGCATCAGGCGGGGAGTCTGGCCGAGCTCAGGGAGCACTCGGGCCCTCCCAGGTCGGGACACCCTCGCTACAGACGATCGATCCATCGGAGCTCGGCCAGAGGGCGGCGACGCCCTCGCACAGGCTCTGGGGGTCGAGCCCCTCGAGCAGCAGGGCGGGCGCGGGCCCGTGCCCGGCCGGATGGCCGTCGAGCAGGAAGTCTGGGCTCTCCACGAGCGCGCCGCAGACCCGGCGCAGCCGCTCCGAGAGCCCCTCGACCTCCGCCGCCGCCAGCCCGAGGGGCGCTCCGAGCAGGTCCTCGAGCAGGGGGGCCTCGGCCTCGGCGATGGCGGGCGCCTGGATCAGCCGGTCCTTGAGCGCGGCGATCGCGTCGCCGAGGGTGTGCCCTCCGGTGACGGCCGCCTCGGCGAGGGCATCGATGAGGTCGGCGGCCTCGGGCTCGTCCCCTGCCTCACCGCCACCACACCGGCCATGGGCATCCTCCCAGGCGAGCAGGCCCTGCACGTCCGTGCCGGTGAAGCCGGGCTCGGCATCCTTGAGGAAGGTGCCGAGGGCCCCCTGGAGAGCGAGGACGTCCTCGTCCTCGGTGAAGGCCGGCGTCTCCGCTTGCCCCAACGCCGCGCTCACAGCCCTCGAGAGCGTCCTGGCGCCCTGGCGCTCGAGGCGGTCGCCTGGACCGTTGCCCTGCTCCTCCACGCTCTCCTCGTGCACGCTGAAGGGCGCGTAGATCGGGCGCATCGGGTACGCGGCCCCGCAGCCCTCGCTCGGCGGCGTCTGGGCGAAGCGTGGATCGAGCACGGCCTCGGCCACCACGGTCTTCAGGGAGAAGCCCGCGACGGCGGCCTGGTGCGCGAGGCTCCAGAGCCGATCGCGCTGCGCCCGATTCCGCGGGAAGTGGTTGGCGATGGTGAGCGGGTGGCCGTGGAGCTCCTCGAAGACCACGTCGATGAGGTGGATCCAGGTGAGCCACGCGAAGGCCTCTGCGCCGTCGACCGCGAGGGACTCGGGATCCGGGTGCACCCCCTCCCCGCGGAGGGTCTCGAAGCCCTCCCGCAAGAGCTCCTCGAGCCGCCATACGCTGGCCGTAGTGCCCCAGGGCTCGACGAAGAAGGCCTCGACCCCGAGGGGATCCTCCTTCACCTCGTCGGGGGCACGGAAGCGCCCGCAGGTATTGGACCAGCCCCAGGGCTTGTCGCCGGACAAGGACTCGACGACGACGTCGATGTGGCGGAGCATCGCGCGGATCTCCTCCTCGGGCCGTCCCGTCGGCGCTCCGAAGATCGCGGTCTCCACGTGGCCCGGGATCTCCCAGGTGCGATCGAGCTCGGGATCCGCGGAGCCGGTCACGCTGAACGTGGAGTTGTGGCAGGCCATGCACGTGCGCTTGCGATCGAGGTAGGCGCCCTCGAAGACCTCGCCGAAGTCGTTGCGCCGGCTGAGCTCCATCTCGAGCGCGGCCACGTTGGCCCCGGTCAGGGGGCGGACGAGCATCGCGAAGAGGTAGCCGCGGAACACGGGGCTCAAGTCGTCGAGGCGCAGGCTGGAGTGGATCAGGTCGCGCATGTTGAAGGCCCCCACGGCACCGGAGGCGGCGGCGTGGTGATCGCGGACCCACAGGGCGATCCCCCCGGTATCCTTGGGCTGGATGGGCGTGCCGAAGCAGGTGTCGTGCATCTTGTCGCCGGTGCGGTTGACCCTCAGGTGGTCCATCAGCACGTCGGTCCAGCGGGGGAGCCAGGAGGCCTCGTCCGCCATCATCGCCTGGACCACGGACCCCCGGCCGGCCTGGCCCACGACCTCGGCCCACATCAGGATCTCCGCGCGCCCATAGGGCCGCCGCCCCCAGAGGGCCGGGACCACGCGGGCCACCCACGACTCGTCGGAGGCCTGGCAGGTGAGCACGTCCTCGGGCAGCTCGTCGTCGGGCGGGGGGAGCGCGGGCCACCCCGATGGCGCGAATGGAGCGTCCTCCTCGATGTCCGCGGCGTCGGGCGCGGCGTCCTCGGAGGGCTGATCGTCGATGATCTCCCCGCCCGCCACGCCCTCGATGTCCGCCGTCGCGATCTCGCTCGAGGCAGCGACGTCCCCGGTGGCCGATGTGGCCACGTCCGCCGCTCCCCCGGCGTCGTCGGGCTCCGGCGCTACCTCCGCCGAGTCGAGCTCCAGCATCTCGACAGCGTCTGGCAGAGCCGGGTCGCCCGCGGTGGCCCCCGGCCCACCGGAACCACAGGCGGCGACCAGGACCGCGACCGCGATCGGCCAATAGAGCCGGGGAGGGGTGGGAGGGCAGCCCATGCCTACGTCATACCAGACCGACGGGCAGGGGGCTGCCCCCGCGAGGCAAGGTTGGTAGGCTCGAGGCGATGGAACGGCACTCGCAGGCCCCGTGATGAGCACGACCAGCGCCGCGCTGGTGATCCTCGTCGCCGGCGGGGCGCCGCCGGCCGCCGATCCCGATCTCGTCACGCTCCTCCGGGCCGCCGCCGAGCGCTGCTTCGTGGACGTGGAGACCGGGTGGCTGAGCCGCTGCCGGGGCCAGGAGCGCGAGGCCCTTGGC
>CAZEHU010000441.1:0-3742 GCA_964511605.1 uncultured Myxococcales bacterium | reverse complement strand
CAGGGCGATGCCGGCAGACTCGCCTTGTCGGCCACGACCGAGCATGCGGTAGGTGCCCATCGGGCCCATCTCCATGGAGTCGGCGACGCTCCAGCCGAAGAGCTCGGAGTACCAGGCCAGCGCGGCGTCAGCGTCGGCGGCCAGGAGCTCGGCCCAGATGAACTCGCCCGCCGCCGCGGGCTCCTTGGGCGGGGCCGGATCGGCGGGCTCGAAGATGCCGATCACCGCGCCCTGCGGGTCCGCGACGATAGCGATGGAGCCGACCTCGGGGATCTCCATCGGGGGCGCGTAGATCTGCCCGCCGGTGCTGGCAGCGCGGTTCGCCGTGCCCTCGCAGTCGCTCACCGACACGTAGCCCAGCCAGTGGGAGGGCGCGCCCATCGCTTTGGCTTCAGGTGCCAGCTCGCGGCTGCCGGCTACCGGCGTCTGTCCGCTGGCGAACATCTTGAAGCCGGGATCCGCGCCGAAGTCCGCGAGGCTCCAGCCGATGACGGTCGTGTAGAAGCTCCGACCCGCTTCGGGATCGGTGGTATTCAGGCCGTGCCAGGTGAACAGGCCGAGGTTGGGGGACTCGCTCATGGGCTTCCTCCGGGTGGGTGCGAGGTAGGCGCGTAGCCTGGATCGGGCTTCGTATTCGAGCAAGGGCACCCGGTCTCGAGGGCCCCTCGACGGGGCAAAGGAGCCTAGGGCGCGGTCCACGAAAGGGATCTCGGGTCCCGCCCACGGCGCGGAGGCCGAGCCGATGGCGCCTGCGACGCCTATCGGTAACAGAACCTCCGGGGGCGGCTCCAGTTCTCAGGGCCCCGTGTTCGCGTCAAGCGCGACCTCTGGGAGGACTCGAGCCCCGAATCGCCGGGCGTGGCCCCTTTCCGGGATCGCGCCCAGGAGCCTACCCGGCCTTGCTCTTGCTCTTGCCCTTGCCCTGGCCCTTGCCCTTCTTGGCGCTCCGGCCCTTCCTGGAGGGGTCCGCGTCGTCCTTGCCCTTGGTCTTGCCCTTGCTGGGCTTCTTGCCCTTCTCGAGCTTCAGCGCCACCTCCGCGTCGAGGTGGTCGTCTCCACACTTGGCCAGGTACTCCTGGTAGGAGCCGCGGAAGTCCTGGAAGCCGGTCGGCGTGATCTCGATGATTCGGTTGGCGAGGCGACTGACGAACCAGCGATCATGGGAGACGAAGAGGATCGTGCCCTCGTAGGCCTCGAGGGCGGTGGCCAGGGCCTCGATGCCTTCGAGGTCCAGGTGGTTGGTGGGCTCGTCGAGGACCAGCACATTGGGCCTGTTGACCGCCAGCAGGCAGAAGACCAGGCGGGCGGCCTCGCCGCCGGACAAGGAGGAGATGCGCTTGTCGACGTCCTCGCCCTTGAAGAGCACCCGCGCGAGCTGGCCGCGCACGAAGCCGATGGGCTGCGCGGGGCAGAAGTCCCAGAGCCAGTCCTGGAGGGTCTTGTTGGACTCGCCGAGGATCTCCCTGTGGTCCTGGGCGAAGTAGCCCGGGTGGGTCTCGTAGCCCCACTCCATCAGGCCCTCATCTGGCTCGAGCTGGCCGACGGCGATCTTGAGCAAGGTGGACTTGCCGATGCCGTTGGGGCCGATGATGGCCACTCGATCGCCTCTCTGGACCGTCAGCCCGACGTCGTCGAGCACCTTGGGGCCATCGCCATAGGCCTTGGTGATGCCCTCGGCCTCGTAGACGACCTTGCCGCTGGGACGTATCTGGTCGAAATGGAACCTCGGGTACTGCCGGCTCGAGCGGGGGACCTCCTCGATGACGATGCGGTCGATCTGCTTCTGCATGCTCTGGGCCTGGCGGGCCTTGGTAGCCTTGGCCTTGAAGCGCTGCACGAACCTCTTCTTGTGGGCGATCTCCGCTTCCTGCTTCTCGATCCGCGCCTCCATGCGGTCCCGATCGGCCACCTTGGCGATGTCGAAAGCCGAGTAGTTGCCCGTGTAGAGGATGACTCGCTCGTAGTCGACGTCGAGGATGTGGGTGCAGACGTTGTCGAGGAAGCGGTGATCGTGGCTGATGACCAGGGCGCAGCCCGTGTAGCCGGCCAGGAAGGTCTCGAGCCATCGGATCGAGAGGATGTCGAGGTGGTTCGTCGGCTCGTCGAGGAGCATCAGGTCCGGCTTGGCCGCCAGCACCTGGGCCAGGAGCACCCGCAGCTTGAAGCCACCGGAGAGCACGCTCAGGGGCTCGAGGTGCACCTCGGTGGGCACACCGAGGCCCTCGAGGATCTCCGAGGCCCGGGACTCGAAGGTATAGCCGTCGAGGCGCATGACGATGTCCTCGAGGCGAGCGTAGCGATCCGCGTCGAAGTGATCCGCCGCCGCCGCGAGCACCTCCTCCTTCGCCTCGATGGCGTCCCAGAGCTCCTTGTGGCCCATCATCACCACGTGGAGGATCGGCACCTCCTCGTACCGGAAGTGATCCTGGCGGAGCACCCCGACCTTCGCGGCTCTCGGCAGCCCGATGTCGCCGCCGGAGGGCTCCTCGTCGCCGGCGATGATGCGCAGGAGCGTGGACTTGCCGGAGCCGTTGGCCCCGACGACGCCGTAGCGCTTGCCGGTGTGGAGCTGGAGGCCCACACCCTCGAAGAGGGTCTGGCCGCCGTACCGCTTGCTGAGGTTGGTGAGGTTGAGCACGGGCGGGCCTATACCAGGGTTCCCGATCGCTCGTAACTCGCCTCTCGCGCGAGTTGGCGCCGGGAGTTGGCGCCGAGCGGAGCCGCCCTACTGGCATTCGGGCGCCTCGGTCTCGAAGGAGCCGACGGATCCGAAGAACGCACCGGAGCGGCCATTGCCGCTGAACTCCGACTGGGTGGCCGCCTCGAAGGAGGTGAAGACGAAGTCGATCCCGGCGGGGGGGATCTCGGAGAGGAAGGCCTGCGCGACCTGCTGCACCTGCGGCGAGCTGCCCTGCGAGGCGTCCACCGGCTGCATGGAGTAGACGCCGCCGGTGATGACGTCGTCGAGGAGGTCGCAGCCGTCGTTGTAGTCGACGATCGTCTCGAAGATCGTCATCGGGCCGTCGGCCATCGGCTGACCGTCCAGGGAGAACGTGAACGTCCCCCCCTGGTGGTGCCGCGTCTCGGTGGCGGGCTCCGTGAAGAAGTAGTCCTGGTTGAATACGTCGTCGCCCATGCTCATGAGCGTGAAGGTCCAGGTCACGTCGCTGAAGTCGTAGCCGAAGAAGAAGAGGGCCTTGCCGAAGTCGTTGAAGCCCTGCACGAGGGAGTCCATGCGCGCGGCTCCCGGCGAGTCCGGGTCG
Source organism: uncultured Myxococcales bacterium (assembly GCA_964511605.1). Classification (GTDB taxonomy): domain Bacteria; phylum Myxococcota_A; class UBA9042; order PHBI01; family JACKFB01; genus CAZEHU01. Next base: position 479 of record CAZEHU010000441.1, on the reverse strand, counting down.
ATGCCGTCGTAGTCGCGCCCTGCCAGCCAGTAGTAGGACGGTTGGCCCGAGACGCATGGAATGGAGCCTGGGATCGTGTGGCCGGTCTTGGCGGGCTCCGGTCCGCTGCCGTCGGTATTGAAGTTCACTGCGCCGACGTGATTGTCGGCGTCGGAGACGTAGTCGATGATCCCGGCCTGGGGTGTCAGTCCCGGGAGAGACTCACAGCCCGAGCCCGGGTTGCAGGAGTCCAGCGTGCAGGGGTCGAGGTCGGTGCAGAAGAGCGGGGCGAATAGGCAGCCGCTGGCGGGATCGCAGCCATCATCGGTGCAGATATCCCCGTCGCTGCAGGTGATCGGAGAGCCCCCGCAGAGCCCATCGGTGCACCCGTCCCCGCTCGCGCCCGCCGCCCCGCCATCGCCGGGTCCGCCGCTGGGGGCGTTCCGGCAGCCCCCCGCCCCCCCCCACCCGCATTTGAACCAACATTTCTTTTCAAACTC
>CAZEHU010000440.1:0-3744 GCA_964511605.1 uncultured Myxococcales bacterium | reverse complement strand
ACTCGATGCCGCCGCGCAGGAAGTTGATGCGGTCACCAAGCTCGAACAGGGCCCCCGGGGGCTCGTGGAGCCCGAGCAGCTCGTACTCGTGGGCCGGGAAGCTGCCTTGGTGGCGGAGGTTGTGGAGGGTGAGCACGCTGCGGGTCGCCGGCAGGCGCTCCCGATAGCGGTCGGTGAGCAGCATGGGCAGCGGCGCGGTGGGCCAGTCGTGGCAGTGGATCACGTCCGGTGCGCCGCCGGGCAGGAGGCCCCTGGCGGCGGCCTCGAGCGCCGCGCGGCAGAAGAAGGCGAAGCGAGCCGCGTTGTCACCGTGGTCGTAGGGTCCCCCGCCGCGATCGAAGAGCTCCTGCTGCTCGAGGAAGAGGTGCTCGACCCCGTCGGGGGCCGCCCAGCGGTGGAGGCGGGCTTCGAGGTCGTGGGCGCCGAGGCGCAAGGCGAGGCGGCCCGGCAGGGGTTCGAGGGTGCGGCCGAGGCGCTCCGCGATCTCCCGGACCCGCCGGTAGAGGGGCAGCAGCACCTGGACCCCGGCGCTGCCGGTGCTCGAGCGAACGAGGGCGCTGGGCAGGGCTCCCACCACGCCCCCGAGCCCCCCGGTCCAGGCCCAGGGGGCCGACTCGGCCGAGACGAAGAGGATGTGCATCAGCGGTAGTGGACGTCGCTCTCGAAGCGGAGACCAGGAGCGCCCCTCGGGGCGGCCGCGACTGTACAGCGGGGGACGGCTCGGCGGTAGGGATGATACGCTCCCGCCGTGACGTCCAGGTGGTCGAGCTGGGTCGAGGCGGCGCGTGCCCTATACGCGGAGGGCGGGCTCGAGGCCGTGCGGGAGCAGCTAGCGCCCCGCGAGGGTTCGGGCCTGGAGGAGGTCGCGACGGATCCCGTGGAGCGGGAGGCCGATGAGACGCACGGCTGGGACGCCTTGGCACGTGGCCGCGATGGCTGGGCGGTGGCTTGCTTCCAGGTGGCGGCGGATACCGCCCGCGCCTCGGGCGCGGAGACGGAGGCGGCGCGCCTGGAGGGCCTGCTGGGGGAGCTCCTGCGCTCTTCCTTCCCGGCCTACGGCAGCGACGAGGAGCTGCTCGACGACGTGGGCGCCTGGCTGCGAACGCGCTTGGCCGCGCTCCGGGCCGAGGTGCGGGCGGCGGCGCGTGGCCTTCAGGCCGAGGAGCTCGCGGCGCCGGAGGACGAAGAGGCGGTCGCGGAGCTGCACCAGCTCTGGGCGCTCCGCCTCATCGGCACGCGGCGGGAAGGGGGCCGGCTGGCCGTGGACCGCCTGGCGGCCCGGCTGGGCCTCGATGGGGCGGATCAGCACTGGGTGCTCGGGCTGCTGGCCGCGGAGCGGGATCCGGTCTTCCAGGCGCTGAGGCGACGCTGGTTCAACGACGACGACTTCATGAGCGCGGGCCTGATGGCGCGCCTGCTGGCGGACGATGCCGGGGCGGAGCGGGCGCTGCTGGCGCGCCTCGACGTGCGACAGCCGCTGATCCACCACCGGCTCGTCTACCTGAACACGCCGGCGGCGCGTCCCCACGCGGGTCTGCGCCACCGCCTCATCGAGCTGGACGACTGCGCCTCCGCCTGGGTGGAGGGGCGGCCCCGCTGGCCTCCCGGCATCGACGACGTCGTGACCTGGTACGAGGCCCGGGATCGACCAGGGCAGGAGCACCTCGCGCCCCACATCCAGGCGATGTCCAAGGTCCTGGGGCAGCGGGGGGCGGGGGCAGCCCTGGCGCTCTGCGGGCCGACGGAGGAGACCTGTCGGACCCTCGCGCTGGCGTGGGGCGCGGTGGTGGGTCGTCCGCTGCTCCACGTCTCCGCGCGGCGGCTCTTCACGGAGCCGGCCCAGCTCGAGCGCCTGCTGCGCCTCGTGATGCGAGAGGCGCTGCTGCGCGACGCGGCGGTGATGATCGAGGGCAAGCGCGAGTGGAGCGAGGGCGAGGCCGCGCTTGCGGCGGTGGGTCGGTGCCAGGCCCACTTCCCGCATCCGGTGATCTTCGATGGACCCGTCGATGGCGACGAAGAGCTCCGCCGGACCTCAGAGGAGCTCTACGAGATCCGGATCTTCCCGCCCTCCTTCGACGAGCAGCTCCCTATCTGGAATCGCGCGCTCGAGGTCGAGGGGCTCGAGCCCCTCAGCGAGAGGCAGCTCCGCTCGGAGGTGCTCGACATCGCGCTGCACGTCGAGGACATCCACCGGGCCGTGCGCCTGGCGCGCTTCCAGTCCTGGCTGCGAGCGGCGGAGGGCGAGGGGGTGAGCGTGGAGCCGGCGGCGCTCCGAGCGATGGCGACTTCGAAGCTGCAGTCGGGCCTCCACGGGATCGCGGAGCGGGTGAGCACGCACCATAGCTGGAACGACATCGTGCTGCCCGAGGAGGTGTTCACGCGCCTGATGGAGATCGTCACCTACCAGCGCTACCGGCGCCAGGTGTACGAGGAATGGGGCTTTGGCGCGAAGATGGCCTACGGGCGCGCGAACAGCTCGCTCTTCACCGGGCCGCCCGGCACCGGCAAGACGATGGCCGCGGGGCTCATCGCCCACGAGCTGGGCATGGATCTGTACCGGGTGGATCTGAGCCAGATCGTCTCGAAGTTCGTCGGCGAGACCGAGAAGAACCTGGCCCGGGTCTTCGACGAAGCGAAGCGCGCCTACGCGGTGCTCCTCTTCGACGAGGCGGACAGCCTCTTTGCGAAGCGTACCAACGTGGAGTCGGTCCACGATCGCTACTCGAACCTGGAGGTGAACTACCTCCTGCAGCGGATCGAGAGCTTCGACGGCGTGACGATCCTCACCTCGAACTTCCCGGAGAACATCGACGACGCCTTCGCCCGGCGCATCAAGATCAAGGTGGAGTTCCCCTTCCCCGGGGAGGAGGAGCGGGCGAAGCTCTGGGAGGTGATGGTGCCGAAGGCGGCCGAGGCCTCCAGGGACATCGAGTACGCGCGCCTCGCGCGGACCTTCGAGCTGGCGGGCGGCCACATCAAGAACGCGGTCTTGCGTGCGGCCTTCATGGCCGCAGAGGCCGGCGGCACCCTGGCGATGGAGCACCTGGAGGGAGCCGGGGTGCTGGAGTGCCGGGAGGCGGGCAAGCTGGTGCGCTTCAAGGATGGGCGGCCCGTGCCCCTCGGCGGCCGGAAGGGAGCGGCGCGGCCGGGCGACATCCCGCTGGACGCCCACGTGCAGCTCGTCGAGGCGGTGCACGAGGCGGAGATGAAGAAGAAGAAGAAGTAGGTGGAGCCGCATGAGGGTCCTTACCTACAACCTGCACAAGGGGGTCTCGGCGCGGGGCAACCGCCGGATCCTGGAGGAGGCGGCGGCGGCCATCGAGGAGCGAGGCCCGGACGTCGTGATGTGCCAGGAGGTCTTCGACTCCCACGATGTGGACGAGGTGGGCCACCACGAGGGGCTGGCCTACCTCCTCGACCTGGTCCACGCCTTCGGCCCAAACCGCATCTACCGCCGTGGCCGCTCCGGGAACGCCACCTTCACCCGCTTCGAGCTGGGGCGGGTGTCGAACGTGCCCATCTCGTACTCGCGGGTCGAGCAGCGGGGCATCTTGCATACTCGCCTGATGACGCCCCGCGGGCCGGTGGACGCGCTGAACACCCACTTCAGCCTGACGGCCCGACAGCGCAAGCGGCAGCTCGCCGATCTGCTCGCCCTCATCCACGCGGAGCCAGAAGATGTGCCGGTCATCGTGGCCGGGGACTTCAACGACTGGTCCGAGGCCCTCGACCGCCACATCCGAC
>CAZEHU010000439.1:0-3746 GCA_964511605.1 uncultured Myxococcales bacterium | reverse complement strand
CGGAGCCGCTCGGCGGTACCGAGATCCACGGTCATCGTCCGCAGATCGCGGTTGTTGATGCCCACGATCCGCGCCCCGCTCGCGAGGGCGCAGAGGGCCTCTGGCTCGTCGTGCGCCTCGACGAGGGCGTGCATATCGAGGGCCTCCGCGTGCTCCCGGAGGTCGCGCAGCTCCTCCTCCTCGAGGCAAGCGACGATCAGCAGGATCAGGCTCGCGCCGGCCAGGCGGGCCTCGTCGATCTGGCGGCGGGTCAGGATGAAGTCCTTGCGTAGCGCCGGCACCGCCACGACTCGCCCGACCGCCTCCAGGTCCTCGAGCCGGCCGCCGAAGTGGTCGGGCTCGGTCAGCACGCTGATGGCCGCGGCTCCCGCCGCTTGGTAGCGGAGCGCGATCTCTGCCGGATCGACGCCTTCTCGGATGGCGCCCTCCGAGGGGCTCCGCCGCTTCACCTCCGCGATGATGGACAGCCCCGGGGCTGCCAGCGCCTCGAGCCCGCTCGGGGGCGAGGGCACCTGAGACGGATCGTCGTCCGGCGGCGCGGTCGCCTCCAGCCTGCGCCAGGTGGAGGCGACGATGCGAGCCAGGATATCCGGCATCGTCACGGGGCGGCCTCCGCCGCCACGCGGCCGCTGACCCGGATCAGCGCTTCGAGGGACTCCAGCGCGGCGCCGGAGGCCAGCGAACGGGTCGCCAGCTCGACCCCCGACCGGAGGTCGTCGGCCCGCTCGGCGACCCAGAGGGCCGCGCCAGCGTTCCACCGCACGACGTCGGCCGGCGCGCCGGTACCCCCCGAGAGGATGTGGTGGAGGATGGACGCGTTGGTGGCGGCATCGCCTCCCGCGAGGGCCTCGAGGGGGGCCCGCTCGAGGCCGGCGTCCTCGGGGCGCAGGGTCATCGTCTGGACCTCGCCGCCATCCCACAGGGCCGCATGGGTCGGTGCGGCCAGGCTCAGCTCGTCGAGGCCGTCCTCCCCGTGGACCACCAGGGCCCGCGCCGAGCCCAGGCGTCCCAGGACCCCCGCGACCTGGGCGAGTCGCTCCCCGTCGAAGTGGCCGAGGAGCTGGTGGGTCGCGCCGGCCGGGTTGGTCATGGGGCCGAGCATGTTCAGGAGGGTGCGATAGCCGAGGGCGCGGCGGACCGGACCCGCGTGGCGCAGGGCGCCGTGGTGCTTGGGGGCGAAGAGGAAGCCGATGCCGGTGGACTCGATGCAGGCGCCCACCTGGGCGGGGCCGAGGTCGATGCGGACACCGAGCGCTTCCAGCACATCCGCGGAGCCGACCCTGGAGGAGACCGCCCGGTTGCCGTGCTTCGCGACGGTCACGCCCGCGCCCGCGCAGACGAACGCCACGGCCGTGGAGATGTTGAAGGTGCCGGCCCCATCGCCGCCCGTGCCGCAGGTATCGAGCACAGGGCCGAGGTGGTCGGCGCCGAGCTCGAGGCGCGTTGCGCGCCGGCGCATGGCCTGCACGGCCCCGAGCACCTCGTCGTCGGTCTCGCCGCGCACCCGGAGGGCGGTGAGGAAGGCCGCGAGGTGCACATCGGAGGCCTGGCCCTCCATCACCTCGCCGAGCGCGACCTCCATCGCCTCGGCCTCCAAGGTCTCGCCGGCCATCACGGCCTTCAGGGCCTGGTGGAGAGCGCTCAACGTGGGCCTCCGTCGAGGAAGGTGCGAGCCATCCCGAGGAAGCGATCCAGCAGCGCGTGGCCGTGCTCGGTCAAGATGGACTCCGGGTGGAACTGGACGCCCCAGGTGGGATGCTCCCGGTGGGCGACTGCCATGATGGTGCGGCCGCTGGGATCCTCGGTCCAGGCCGTCACCTCGAGGCAGGAGGGCAGGCTGGATGGCTCGATGACCAGGCTGTGGTAGCGGGTCGCCACGAAGGGGGAGGGCAGACCGGTGAAGAGGCCCTGGCCCTCGTGGAGCACCGGCGAGGCCTTGCCGTGCATGATGACCCCTGAGCGCACGACGCGTCCGCCGAACGCGGCGCCGATGCTCTGATGCCCCAGGCACACGCCCAGCAGGGGGATCGTGCCCGAGAGGCGCCGGACGATCTCGACGCTGATCCCCGCCTCGGTGGGGGTGCAGGGACCCGGCGAGAGCACGATGGCGTCCGGCTGCCATCGGGTGACCTCGTCCACGGTCCATGCATCGTTGCGGATCACCTCCGGCTCGGAGCCGAGCTCCCCCAGATACTGCACCAGGTTGTAGGTGAACGAGTCGTAGTTGTCGACCATCAGGAGCTTCACAGGCGCTCCCCTCGTCCGGTGGGGGCAAAGAGGCGGCGGGCCTCCTCGATGGCCCGGAGCACCGCGCGCGCCTTGGCCCGGGTCTCGTCGGCCTCGCGCTCGGGATCCGAGTCGTAGACGATGCCCGCGCCCGCCTGCACCGAGAAGCTCTCCCCCGAAGCCACCAGCGTCCGGATCGTGATGCAGAGGTCCATGTCCCCGCCATGCCCCACCATGCCGACGGCGCCGCCGTACAGTCCGCGGCGGGTCGGCTCGAGCTCCTCGATGATCTCCATCGCGCGGATCTTCGGCGCCCCGCTCAGGGTCCCGGCCGGGAAGACGGCGCGCACGACGTCCGCTGCCGAGGTGTCGGGCCGCTCGAGCCCGCGGACGTGGCTGACGATGTGCATCACGTGGCTGTAGCGCTCCACGATCATGAGGTCGGTGACCTCGACGGAGCCGATCCGGGCCACCCGGCCGACGTCGTTCCGGCCGAGGTCGACCAGCATCACGTGCTCCGCGCGCTCCTTGGGATCGGCGAGGAGCTCCTCCTCGAGGGCCTGATCTTCGTCGGCGTCCGCACCCCGCCGCCGGGTCCCGGCGATGGGGCGGACGTCGAGCACGTCGCCGGTGCGGCGGACGAGCACCTCGGGGGAGGCGCCGACGAGCACCTGATCGTCGAGCTCCAGGTAGAACATGTAGGGTGAGGGGTTCACCTGCCTCAGCGCCCGATAGACGAGGTAGGGGTGGAGGCCCTCGCGGGGCTGGACGAAGCGCCGGCTCAGGACCGCCTGGATGATGTCCCCGGCCTGGATGTACTCGCGGATCCGCGCCACGGCGGCGCCGTAGACCTCGTCGGTCGCGGAGGCCTCGATCGGCGAGACCTCGCCGATGGGCGCCTCGGGCAGGTCCGGCAGGGGTCCCTCGAGCCGAGCCTCGGCCTCGTCGAGCGCGGCCTGGGCCTCGCTCCAGGCCCTGTCGGCGTCCGCCTCCCCCTCGACCCTGGCGCTGTAGACGAGGACCGCGCGATGCTTGAGCGTATCCCAGACGAGGGTGAGCGCGGTCTCGAGGAAGCAGAGATCCGGCAGCTCGCCCGTGGGCTCGGCGCGGGAGGGCAGGCGCTCCATCTGGCGCACGGCGTCGTAGGCGATGGCGCCCACCAGCCCACCGGAGAAGCGTGGCAGCTCGGGATCGACGTGGACCCTCTCCCGCTCGAAGCGCCCCAGGACCCAATCGAGGGGGCTCGGGGGGTGGAGGATCTCCTCCTGGTGGCCGGGGCGCCAGACGTGGACCGCCTCGCCTCGCACCCGGTAGACGGCCCGCGGCTCGGTACCCATCGAGGTGTAGCGCGCCCAGCGCTCACCCCCCTCCACGCTCTCGAGCAGGAAGCTCCAGCGCCCCCTCCGGAGCTTCCAGAAGGCGCTCACCGGGGTCTCGAGGTCGCAGAGGACCTCCCGGTGGACGGGTACGAGGGTCGCGTGGGCGGCGGCGCGGCGGAAGGCTGCGGGCGCCGTGTGGGC
>CAZEHU010000438.1:0-3754 GCA_964511605.1 uncultured Myxococcales bacterium | reverse complement strand
GTTCCGTGCCATTCGGCCCTCGAAAGCACCCCAACGCACGCTCAGCGTGCGTTCGGCCCCATTCGACCCCCGAAGGCCCTCCAACGCCCGCTCAGCGTGCGTTCGGCCCCATTCGACGCTCAAAGGCGGCGGAACACCCGCCACATCGGCGTTCACGCCGACTCGATCCCGCTAGAGGTGCCTGCGTGTTCCTGAGCTCCCGAGCTCAGGAGCTCAGGAGCTGGCGGCCTCTACACCTTCGTCGCCGCCCGCCACCCGCACGCGCCGGCGGACCGAGCGGACGATGATAAGAAGGAGGCCGAGGGAGAAGAAGAACGCAAAGGGCGGGTAGGTGTAGACCGTCTCGGGGACAGGGGGCGCGAGGTAGAGCCAGTACCAGGTGGTCAGCGAGCGACGCTGGCCCAGCTCTCCACGGTTGCCATTCCAGACATTGAAGCCCACCGGCACGAACCTGCCAGGCGCGATCTGCACGTCCACCTTCGGATCCGAGGTCTTCAAGCTCCGGCGCACGTACATGGTGTAGCGGCCGTCCTCGTAGGTGACGCGGCCGGTCACGTCCTGGCCGCGCTCCGGCTGGGTGGTGATCGAGGTGAAGCCCTTGGCGTTGCGCTCCTTGATGACGCCATCCTTCGACGACCACCACCAGAGGTTCACCGAGCGCTTGCCATCCCCAAGCATCATGTAGGGGCGCACCTTGCCGTCGCCGACCTTCGACGGGAACTGCACCGCGAGCTGATCGGGGTGCGGCTCGTTGCTGTAGATGGCGGTGTCGCGATCCTCGAAGACCTTGGCGTCGTCCTGGCCCTCGGACTGCGAGCGATCGTCCCACTCGATCCGCAGCGCGATCTCGCTATCGGTGAAGAGCGCCTGCACCATCACGAACTCCACCGAATTCCAGAAGAGGCGCGGAGGCTCGATGATGTTGGGCAGGGTGGAGAAGCGGGCCACGGGCGCGTCGGCCCACGCCTCGCCGGCCCCGTCGGCGGGCAGCTCGTCCACCTTGGTCGCGTAGATCGTCTCGTCCCGTGCGGCCTTCTGGGGAGGGGCGAGGGAGATGATGTAGTTGACGAGATCCCAGCGATCCTCTGGCGCGATGCTGTCGGAGTACGCCGGCATCGGGGTGCCGTTCAGGCCGGTCGAGATCGTCCGGTAGATGTCGAAGGGCCGCGAGCCCCCGCGGTAGCTCTCCAGGTTGGTGAGGTTCGCGGGCAGGATCGGGCTCGACCAGTCGTCCTTGAGGTCCGGCCAGCTCGGCCCATTGCCGCGGCCCAGCTCCCCGTGGCACTGGCCGCACTTGGCCTCTTCGTACAGGGTCTTTCCTTTCGCGAGGCTCTCCTCGGTGGCCGGCGGAGGCGCCAGCTCGCCCGTGAGCTCGGGCATCGGGTAGGCCTCTTCGAGGTTGTCTGGGTCCTCGAAGTCCTCGGCGGCCAGAGACTTGAGGTACGCGACGAGATCCCAACGCTCCGACTCGGGCAAGACGGCGAAGCCCGGCATCGAGGTGCCCGGGATGCCGATCGAGATGATGTCGTACAGATCCTGATCGGTCGGCAGCGCGCCCGAGGCGGTCGTACGGAACTTGTACGACATGTTCTCCTCGAAGATCCGAGGCCGCGGGAGCATGAAGTCCCAAGCCGGCCCCTTACCGTCGCCGTTCGGGCCGTGGCACTGCTCGCAGCGCTTGACGTAGACGAGCTCGCCGTTGTCCACGTCGGCGGCGAGGGCGCTCGAGGGCACCAGCAGGGTGGCGCTCAACGCCAGGCCCAGGGCCAGGCGGAGGCATCGCGGGAGGGTGGCGCTCAATGTCCCGCCCCCAGGTTTTCTTTGGCGCGGGGCCTGTAGCCTGTGTACTCGTACATGAAGGCGATGACCGCCCACATCTCGTCCTCGGAGAGGAACTTCTCCCAGACCGGCATCGAGCTATCCCACGGGGTGCCCGCGTCCGGCAGGCCGGGCCCGCCCTTGGCGACGCGCCAGTACAGGAAGGCCTCCTCGAGCATCGCGATGGTGCCGGGATCCTGGAAGTTGGCCGGCGGCGGCTTGACCGCGTTGGCGTAGTGCCCGTCGGCGGCCATGTAGTCGCCGTGGCAGTAGTAGCAGTTCTGGTAGTAGACCACCTTGCCCAGGGCGAGCTTCTCGGCCCAGACCTCGGGCTCGCTCTCCTCGAGCGGCCTCAGCGGGCTGTCGCCGGCGATGATGTCGAACTTGGTAGCCTCGTTCATGCCGGGGGTCAGCACGCTCATCGAGTTCGGCGGCGAGGGATGTACCGAGCGCACCTTGGGCGGCGCCGTCGCGCTCGGCAGCGCGCCCTGATACGTCGCCCATCCCACGAGCGTGGGGATGCCCAACAGGAGGATGATCCGCGGCAGCCAGAGCTTGGGCTTCACCATCACGGAGATGATGGGCGCGGTGAAGGCCCTGCGGCTCTCCTCGCTCGAGGAGACGTAGAGCAGCACGGCGATGATGAGGGTGCCACCGAAGAGCACCACCACCGAGGCCGGCACCAAGGGTTCGAAGCCGAAGAGCAGCCACACGAGGGTGGCCGCCGTGTAGCTGAGCGAGCTCCAGAAGAGCCCCAGCGGACGCCGGAGCAGGAAGAGGAGCGCCGACACGAGGATGTAGAGGCCGAGGGCCTTGAGCGTATACACGGCCCCTCCCTACTCGCCCTTCAAGGTGGCCAGCCAGTCGACCATCGCCTGGTAGTCGGCGGGCGTCATGGCGTCGTAGAAGCCGTTGCCGTCGAGGGTCTGCTTCATGACCCCTCCCGCGTACGGGGGATCGCCCGCGGCCATCGTCGCGTCGGGCGCGAGGATCGCCTCGTACAGCTCGCCCTTGCCAAGGCGCTTGCCGACATCGAAGAGGGACGGGCCGATGGTGCGCTCCTCGCTGTCGAGCTTGTGGCAGCCGGTGCAGCCGTACTTCTCGAAGGCCTTGTCCGGCGGACCGACGCTCGCAGGCTTGGCCTCCTCGGCCCCGCCGGCGGCGTCGCCGCCCCCCGCCCCGGTGGCGCAGCCGAACCGGACCACGGGATCCACGTCCGTGCCCTTCACCGTCGCTTCGCCACCGAGGCTCTGCAGGAACGCGGTGACCGCCAGGATCTGCCCACCGGACAGGGCCTTGCCCTGGGGCGGCATGATGTTGCCGAAGCCCTCGACGAGGTAGTCGCCCGGCTTGCACAGCGCCTCGACGAGGTAGTCCACATCGGTGAAGACCTCTCCGGTCTCGCCGGCGCGCTGGGCCGCCCGATCGAACGCCAGGGCGCCCGCGCTGGCCAGGTCCGGGGCGCGCCCGGACTCGCCCATCTTGTGGCACGAGACGCAGTTGGCCTCGAAGGCCGCGGAGCCCGCGGCGGCGAGCTCCTCGGGCCCGATGTCCGAGCCGAGCTCGACGATGGGCGGCGGATGGTTCTCCAGTTGCGGCAGCAACTGGGCCAGAGCCGTGTAGAGGAGCGACACCACGACGGTGAAGATCGCGATGGCGAGGAGGTCTCTCATCAGGGCCCGATGCGGTCCGTGGGGGTGCCAGGTGGGCGCGGAGCCTGCCACCTGGGGCGGGCACCGTCAACCGGCCATTTCTCCCTTTCGTTCTCAGGGCTTGTCGGCCGAAGGTCGGGGAAGAACACGCGATTGACAACCCCAGGGGGCGTCGCTAGGGTCGCGCCCGACCGGACTCCCGGGGAGGGTGCGTGTACCAGTCCATCTACGTCCCACTGGACAACTCCGACCACTCCAACGCGGCGATGGCTCTGTCCGTCGCG
>CAZEHU010000437.1:1870-3755 GCA_964511605.1 uncultured Myxococcales bacterium | reverse complement strand
CTTCGTGGGCTGTACGGTCCTGCTCGGCCTCTTCTGGCTGCTCTGCGTCTGGGGGCTGCGCGTGGCGAAAGACGCCCGGGATCGGTTCTGTGCCTTGCTCTCGGTGGGCGTGGTCGCGATGATCGGCTGGCAGGTCTTCATCAACACTGGGATGGTCGCCGGCCTCTTACCGATCGTGGGACTCCCCCTGCCGCTGCTGAGCTACGGAGGCAGCGCCGCCCTGACGACGCTGGCGGCGCTCGGGCTCGTCTTCAACGCGGCCCTCAGGAGGGGGCGCCTATGAGAGCCGTGATCGCAGGCCTCTCGAGCCTCCTCGCCCTCGGGGCGTGCGGCCCGACGCTCGATCCGGCGGACTTCGTCTCCTCCGAGGAGCTGCCCTTCGACTCGGTCCCGGCCGAGGTCCTCGACCTCGACGGGGAGGCCGTGGGGGCGCTGCTCACCGAGGCCCGCCTGCGCTTCGAGCTCTCCCAGCGACGCTGGACGGCGCTCCCCCTCGACGAGCTGCAGCAGCTCCCGCAGTGCCTCTCGGAGCAGACCGAGAGCGCGACGGCGCTGACCTTCACCATGGACGTACCGTGCCGCTACGGCTCGGCCGGCGAAGCGACGGCGGGGGAGATCCACGTCGACTTCCGCGTGACCTCGAGCGGGGAGGACAGCCTCGAGATCGAGTACGTCGATGTCCAGCGAGGCGAGCTCGAGGTGGACGGCCTCGAGACGAGCCTGGACATCGCGGGGGATCCCCCGACCTCCGAGATCACCGTGGACCTCGTGCAGAACGGCTTTACGATGGACTACTCGGTCACGATCACGGTGGTCGAGGACGTGCCCTTCTTCGACTACATCCTCGATCGTCCAGAGGGCCCCGTGCTCGTCCGCCTCACCAATCCCCAGTCGATGGGCGCGTTCGCCGCGGCGCTCGTCGTCGGCCTCGACGGCAGCCTCGAGTGTGAGATCCGCAACGACGACTGGGAGCCCGGCGAGGCGGTCAAGGGGACCTGTACGAGCGGCCTCGACTTCGGCCTGTAGGGTGGCTCCCATGCGGTCGCGGGGCTCTCGATTCCCGTCGTTGACCCCCCCAGGGGCCGTCCCTATAGTCCGGCCCTCGCGGCTCCCGGAGGCCCGAGCTGCAAGGAGACCGTCATGGCCGGACAGAACGTCCACGAGCTCACCGACAGCACCTTCGACTCCGAGGTCCTCCAGAGCGACGTGCCCGTCCTCGTGGACTTCTGGGCAAGCTGGTGTGGGCCCTGCCGGGCCCTCGCCCCGGTGATCGACGAGATCGCCGGTGACTTCGGCGGTCGCCTGAAGGTCGGCAAGGTGAACACCGATCAACACCAGCAGGCGGCCGGCCGCTACGGCGTCCAGGCGCTGCCTACCCTCTTCGTCTTCAAGGGCGGCGAGGTGGTGGAGCGCATCGTGGGCGCTCAGCCCAAGTCCAAGCTGGTGGAGCGCATCTCCCAGCATCTGTAGAGCGGCTCGCTCCGCGGGGCTGGCCGACCGGCGGCGGGCTCCGAGGGGCGATCGCGGCGATCAGCCCAGGACCCCATGACGGCGACCTTGCTCATCGTGTCCGCCGCCACGCTGGCCGCGGCCAGCGGGTTCTACCTGGCGTGGCTGCTGCGCTACGAGAGCAGCGCACGGAAGGCCGGCGTGATCGCCACGACGGCGGCCTGCCTCGTCCTGGCCGCCGCGAGCGTGGTGGAGCTCACCGCCGCGCCGGAGGTCGCCGCCCTCGGCGGGGGGCCACGCATCCTGCTCCTCCTCGTGTTGGGGGTGGTGGGGATTTTCCTGCTGAGCCGCCTCGGCTTGGACCTGCCCCTCGCTGGGCCGACCGTCGCGCCGCTCGCGTTCGAGGCCTCCTTGGGGGCTGATTTCGCCTCCAACC
>CAZEHU010000437.1:0-1860 GCA_964511605.1 uncultured Myxococcales bacterium | reverse complement strand
CCATCGTGCTCGCGCTGGCGGTGAAGGCCTCGCGTGGCGATCTGCCGAGCGGATCGGGCAGCCTCGGAGCGGTCACGGTGGTCCACATCGGCGCCACCCTCCTGGGCTTCATGCTCTTCGTGCCCGCCTACGTGCTCTCGGTCCTCTTCCTCGATCAGGAGTACCACCTCAAGAACAAGACCCCAGGCCCCAAGCTGCCGAGCCTCCTCAGATTGGAGCAGCTCTCCTGGCGCTTGGTGCACGTGGGCTTCCCGATCTTCAGCGTCGGTATCCTCCTCGGGGTCGTCTGGCAGGAGCTGCGGGGGGCCTCGAGCGCCCTCCGCCCGGAGCACCTGCTCGCGGCCGGAGGGTGGCTCGTCTATGCCGTGGTCCTGGCCCTCCGGCTCAAGACCGGTTGGCGCGGCCGGCGCGCAGCGCTTGCGCTCATGGCCGCCTTCGTGATGACGCTGTCCGCCGCGCTCCTGTACGTGATGAGGTAGCCCGGATCATGAAGATCGGCGTCCTCGGCATGAGCCACAAGACCGCCCCCCTCGAGCTGAGGGAGCGCTTCGCCGTGGGCGGAGACGAGCTGGGTGGCGTGCTCGATCGCCTCATCGCCCACGAGGTCGTCGAGGAGGTCGTGGTCCTCTCCACCTGCAATCGTGTGGAGGCCTACGTCGCCCCCTCGGCGGTGGCCACGAGCCATCGCGATGTCCACGACGCCGTCTCGGGCGCCCTCCTCACCGAGCGCGGCCTGGCTCTGGGCCTCCTCGATCAGGAGGCCTACTGGCTGGTCGGCCGGGACGCGATCCACCACGTCTTCCGCGTGGCCTCGAGCCTGGACAGCATGGTGGTCGGCGAGCCGCAGATCCTCGGCCAGCTCAAGGAGGCGACCCACCTCGCGCGCGAGGCGGGCACCGTCGGCTCGGTCCTCGGCCGGGTCCTCGATCGGGCCTTCTCCGCTGCCAAGCGGGTCCGCACCGAGACCGGCATCGCGCGCCAGGTGGTGTCGATCGGATCGGTCGCGGTGGACCTCGCCGGGCGCATCTTCGATCGCTTCGACGATACCAAGGTGCTCATCGTCGGGGCCGGCAAGATGGCCGAAGCGACGGCGCGCTCGCTGTCGGCGGCCGGCGCGAGCCGGGTCTACGTGACCAACCGCTCCTTCGAGCGTGCCACGAGCCTCGCCCAGCGCCACGGCTGGCGCTCCCGGAGCCTCGACGAACTCGAGGATCTGCTGGTGCTCTCCGACGTGGTGATCACCTCGACCGGCGCCTCCCGGCCGATCATCGACCTCGGCCTCGCGAGGCGCGTGGTCAAGGCCCGCAAGTATCGGCCGCTCTTCTTCGTGGACATCGCCGTCCCCCGCGATGTGGACGCCGCCGTCGGGGAGCTCGACTCCGTCTACCTGTACAACGTCGACGACCTCGAGGGCATCAGCCGCCGCAACCTCGAGGAGCGGCGCCAGGACGCGGACGACGCCGAGCGCCTCGTCGCCACCGAGATCGACGAGATGGACCAGTGGTTCCGCAGCCTCGAGGTCAAGCCGACCCTGGCGGCGATCCGGCATCGCGCCGAGGGCATCGCGCTCGCGGAGCTCGAGCGCACGCTGCACAAGCGTATGGCCCACCTCGGCCCCGACGAGCGCCGGGCCCTCGAGAAGATGATGTCCGCCACGGTCTCCATGCTCCTCCATCCCACCATGGCGACCCTGCGCGAGAGCGCCGAGCTCGACAATGGGCGTGGGGCCGGGATGTTGGCCGCCGCGCGGCGCCTTCACGGCGTCGACCAGGAGCCCGGATGAAGCTCACCATCGGTACCCGCGGCTCGGCCCTCGCCCTCGCCCAGCTGGGGCTGGGGGAGCTCGACGCGTCGGTCGCG
>CAZEHU010000436.1:0-3756 GCA_964511605.1 uncultured Myxococcales bacterium | reverse complement strand
CCTTTGGCTCTTCAATTGCCAAGGCTCCCCTGCTGCTCTTCAGTTGCCAAGGAGCTGGCACGAGCCGGCGCGGAGAGCTGGGGGGCCAGGGTAGCTGCGTGCTTTCCGCTGCGCGCGCCGTGAGGCCGAGGCCACGGACCTCGCGCCTACACGATAGTGGCATGCCTCTCCGGATGGGTGAAGGGCTTGCCCAAGGCTTCGAAAGCAGCGTAGGCGGAGGGACGTGCGGGGCCGAGGTCGATGATGAGCACCTGATCCTCGTCGTGGTGGATGACCTCATCGAGGGCGGCCTTCAGCTCGGCGCGGCCCTTGGCCTCGAGCTCCGCGCGGAAGATGCTGTACTGCACGTGGTCGGCGAAGCGGCGGCAGGTCTTGAAGACGCGCCGGAGACGCTTCGGATCGGCGATGTCGTAGCAGATCATCAGGAGCCGCCGAGACGGGCGGGGGCGCGAGGGCTTGGACCGGCGGGCGGCTGCCACGGCTACCTCGTCTCCATCGGGGTGTAGGCAGGGATCTCGCCCAGCAGGTGGCGGCCAAGTAGTCGCGCCTGGATGTCCATGACCCGGCGCCACGAGGCGCGGTAGTCGAAGATCGGATGCGTGACGAGCTGGTCCATCCGGCGCTCGTAGGCCGCGAGGAAGGCCTTCCTGCCGTGGTTCGTGAGGTTGCAGCCGTTGGCGCGGCTCACGAAGTGGCCCGGGGTGACCGCGCCGTTGTTGATCGCGGAGAGCACCACGGAGTCGGCGACGAGGGGCCGGAACTCCTCCATCAGGTCGAGGGCCAGGGCCGGCTTGCCGTACCGTGGTTGGTGGTAGAGCCCCAGGTAGGGGTCGAGCCCCACCGAGGTGGAGGTCGCCGTCAGGTCCCTCGCCAGGATCGAGTACGCGAAGCTCAGCATCGCGTTGACCGGATCCCGCGGTGGGCGCCGGTTGCGTCCCTTGAAGTCGAAGCCGCTGCCCAGCCCTCCCTCCTTCGACTTCAGCATCCCAGGGAAGGCCTCGAAGTAGAGCCGCGCTGCCGAGCCCTCGAGCCCGAGCAGGGTCCCTGGATCGGGCGCTCTGAGGGCCACGCGCGCGAGCCGGGTGAGCTCCGTCAGGGTGCGCTTGTCCGGAGACGGATGGTTCCTGCGGAGCAGGGTCCGCTGGTTGCGGATCTTGCTCCTCACGATGGCACGGGCCACGGCGAGGCAGCGCGTTTCATCGGCGGCCGCCGCGTACTGCGCTTGACGAAGAACCACGTTCTTGTGGACGGGAGCCGTGGCGATCCCGCTGAACCAGCCGCCGTAGCTGAAGTAGGACACGGGGATCTCCGCCCTCATGGCAGCGCGGAGGGCCTGAGTGGTCACCTGGACCCCACCGAAGACGCCGATGACGCTGGTCTCACGGACCCGCTGCTCAGCGAGGACATCGCCCCCCTTGCACCAGACCTTGAAGACCCCCTGGCTCAGGCCGATCCGAGCTCCCTGCGTCGAGACGTAGAGCGGGAGGCCCACGAGCCGAGGAGCCAGCAGCGCCCTGGGCGCCTCGGATTCTGCGGCCTCCTCCTCGCCGGTTCGCGTGCCGCGGCCCGCGGCCTCTGCCAACAGCCGTGTCTCGTCGGGCAGGCAGATCCCCACCAGGCTGCAGCGAGGACACTTGCGGCTGGACTCCAATGGCGGCGGGAGCTCGCCGGCCTCCGCGGCCGCTCGGAACGCCACCGCGAGGGAGCGAGTGCGATCCACCAGCGCCTCGTCGATGGGGACCTCCACCCGCCGGCGCGAGTCCGCGTAGTAGATGAAGCCTCGCTCACAGCGATACCCGTGCTCGCGAAGGACGAGCGCCTGCGCGCAGAGCTGCACCCGCTCCGGCTCCCAGACCCCGCCTTCGATGTCGGGCACGCGGCCGCGCTTGGTATCGACCGGCACGGCCTCGCCCCCCTCGACCTCCACGACGTCGAGCTTCGCGGTGATGCCCTCGCTCGCCGCCGTCAGCCAGAGCGAGCGCGTCTGGAAGGGTGGATCTCCTTGAGGCGCTTCCGCGTCTGGTTCGAGACCGGCGCCTCCGCGGGATCCGCGCTTCGGCAGGTCCGGTCCCGGCTTGTCCGCGCGCCTGTGCTTCCACGCACCGTCCACGGTATCCGCGCTGTGCGCGAACTCGCCGTGTACCCACTCGAGGATCCCCAGCCGCGGGCAGTAGGTCCACTCGTTGAGCATCCTCGCGGGGATCGGGGCCTGCGTCGTCATGGCGTCAGCGGAGCGCCGAGGGGGGGGAGAAGGAGCCGTAGCCCCCCTGGTCGGCACGGAGGATCCGACAGGTGAGGACCGCCTCGACACCCCAAGCGTCGAGGGCCGCCCTATCCCAGCGCGCCAGCCGGAAGCTGTGCTGAAGGAGCGAACGGACCGCGTCTGGCGTCAGGGCGGGCGACCACAGCGGCCACGTGAAGCTGCTGGTCTTCCACCTCCCGCGAACGCTGGTGGTGACGGCGCGAGCGCCGCGCGGGACGACGGGGAAGCTCTGGAGCCCTGCAAAGGCGAGCCAGTCGGCCCCAGGGTTGCCGGTCTTCTTGTCCTTGGAAGGATCGGCGGCTCGGAGAGCGTAGGAACGGGCATCCGTGGCATCCCATCCGAAGACGGGGAGCTTGCTCTCATAGAGCCAGGGCCCCTCGAGGGCCTCACGCAGCTCCTCGAACCTCACGCCGTCGCGCAAGTCGCGGACCATGTTGAGGAAGCGCTGTTGGCCGGCAGTGAAGTGAAGCGACGTCGGCTTCGTAGCCCCGTTGTTGTCCGTGGCCACGTCCGTGGCGAAGGCGCCGGCAAGCCTCTCGGAGCGGTCGCCGCGGTCCCGCATCCGGGACATGTAGCCAGCGAACACCTCCGGGGGGGGCTTGAGATCACGGTCGATCTTGCCCGCCGTCTTCGCCGGGTACTGGAGCTCCAGCGCCGGCTCGTCCACCCACGTCTCCAGGTCCGCCATGACGTGCGCGATGAGCTCGTCCAGGCTCTCCACGCCCTCGATATAGGGAACCCATGTGCCCTCGTCACGCCACCGCAGGCGCGCCCCGATCCCCCGCGCCTCGAGGGCGGTGATGGCTCCGATGGCCGCCAGGAACGCGAGGGGGTTGCTGCCGTCGAGTCCGCTCAGCCGGATCATGGGTTGCCTCCTCGGCTCTCCCGCTCGCTGCGTCGGTGGTCCGCGAGGCGGAGGATCGCCTCGAGCCAGGCCAGGCCCCAGGCCCCGAGCTCCTGGTGCCAGCGCCAGAAGCGGTCCGGGATGCCGCCATCGAGCCGGGTGAGCCCGTGGTCGGTTGTTGCCTCGAACTGCTCGCCGAGGTGCGCGACGCTCACCTTCAGGTCCTCCTCGTCGGCCACCGGAGGCGGGAAGGGGCGGCACCAGCCGTGGTGGGACGCGACGAGGTGGAGCGCGAGGTCGAAGAGCTCACTGTCTCCGTCCAGGTGGTCGCGAGTGAGGGCGTGCGCGAGGGGTTCCGCGAGGGCGACGCTCGAGACCTCGTGGCGGAAGCCCTCGGGTAGACCCGAGCGCGCGCGGGCGCGCCGGCGGGCCGCCGGGTTCCAGCCTGGCGTGGACGACTTCGCGAGGAGGTCCTTCTCCGCCGCCGCCAGGGCGGCTTCGAGCTCGTCGCCGCCCCACAGCATTCGCTGGAACCGAGGATCGGCCTTGCCGAGATCGTGGAGCCTACCGGCGAGCGCGAGCGTCCGAACCAGGGGCTCCGGCAGCCCACAGAGGCGGGCGAACCGCTTGGCGAGCGCGCCCACGCGCT
>CAZEHU010000435.1:0-3762 GCA_964511605.1 uncultured Myxococcales bacterium | reverse complement strand
TACTCAGCGACCGGAGGGAGCGGTACTCGTACTCAGCGACCGGAGGGAGCGGTACACGTGCACGTGCACGCTCCTTCCTCCTCGTACTGACCCTCGACGTGTGGACACCAGCACGGATGGGCGCTCCGCAGCGAGTACGTGGGTCCAGCAGGGGTAGGAGGACGATAGGCGCGGCGCGAAACGACGCGGGCGCTGGGCCGTAGGGACCAGAGGGAGCAGGTGTTCACGTCCACGCATACGAGGACCGGCCGCCTGAAGGCGGCATGGGTGCGGGACCTCCCCGAAGAACCGCGAGGATGACGCCGGAGACGACAGAAGGGGCAACGTCCACGTCGCTATCGCTCGGTGCCGCTCCTCTGGTGCGGGCCGCATGGCTCCCACGGCGCCGCTGCGCAACAGCCTGCTTGCCGCATCAGTGCAGGTCCCTTTCGTCGACCGCGCCCGAACGCGCGCGAGGGTCTCTGTGGGCGCCCTTTGATCCGCTTCGGACGCCGAACGCGCGCGAAGGCCTCTGTGAGCGCCCTTTGATCCGCGTCGGGCGCTGAACGCGCCCGAGAGCGCCACCACGTCCTGGGATCGCGCCCAGTCGGTCTTCCGATCCAGAGCCTCCTCGGCGGCGGCCGATTCGCCGCCGCTTCGGGGCGCCGTACAGGTCACGATCTCCAGGCGCCACGGGTCGCTTTCCCACAGCAACCACGTCGACGAAGAGCGCCGTGGGGCGCGGATCCCGGGGCCCTGATTGGTGGAGCGCGGTCAGGCTCGCTGGACCGCGTGGGTCGCTTTTTCACGCTCTCGATGATCAGGAATCGGGGGCCTGGCGACAAAGTCGTGGTCCGACGTGCGCCGAGCGTGCTCGTGGGATCTTCAGCGCCCCCGCCAACGGGGGCAGGCCGGGCCATCGAGAAGCACCGATCGCTCTGGTTGACACCTTTCGGAGGGCCTACCTATGATGCGACTTCGAGACGGCGGCGGGGGCATTGCTCCCGTCCGCGCGCGCGCGGCACGTCCCCTGCAGCCCGGCCCATCTCCCAGGAGCCCCATGCGACGTCAGTTCACCATCTTCGCCACCGCGCTCGCTGTCCTTGCGACCGGCTGGGTGGCTGCGGCGCAGACCGCGGGTGATCCCTCGAGCATGTCGATGGACGAGCTCGTCGCCGGCGCCAAGAAGATGGTCGACTCGATGGAGAATCAGCTCACCGAGAGCTTCAAGCTCCTCGAGAAGGCGATCGCGGACGGCGACGTGGGAGCGACCAATACCCGCAACGAGGCCATCACCGCGATGAAGGGTCTCGTGAAGCTGAGCGAAGAGAACCTGCTCACCCTGCAGCAGAAGGCGGCGGAGGGCGATCGGGAGGGCGTCGAGCACGAGTACGTGAAGATCTCGATCGCGCAGTCCAAGACCACCGAGCTCTTCGCGCAGGTCCAGACGGCCGGCGGCATCGAGGTCGACATGGAGATCCAGGATGTGGATCGCCAGATGAGCATCGAGGCCACCCTGCCCCTCGTTCCCGAGTCGACGGTGACCTTCGCCGAGGCTCCCGTTGCCGCGGCTGCCGAGACCCCGCCGGTCTTCGCCAGCCCCTTCGACTAGTCCCCCTCCTCTCCACCCCTCAGCGGCCTCGGTGCCGCGGACGCGATCGTCCCTCTCGAGGCTCTCTGTTGCGGAACGTCCATGACCCCCCACCTCTGCATCCGCCTGGACGGGCGCACGGTCGCGCCGTGAAGCTCCCAGCGTCCGTTTACCGGCATGCGGCTCTGATCGTCGTCCTCGCTCTCAGCGGCGCCGCGTCGGCCCAGCCGGTCAGCCAGCTCTCGGATCCCAGGATCATCAGCCCGGTGAACCTGGGCTCGGAGTTCTCGGGGTTCACGGGCCTCGGCGGTGGCCTGGTCAATGAGGTCCCCAACTACGGGGTGGAGCTCGGCGGCTTCATCCTCCAGCCCCGCGCCTTCGTGGAGGCCTCCTTCACGTCGAACTTCTTCCGGACGAACGACAATACGGTCCTCACGAGCGCGGTCGACGAGGACGGGAACAGCACGGACACGGCGGCCCGGGAGAGCGTGGGCGTGATGGCCACGCACCTGCGTCCCGGCATCGCGATCTTCAACCCGGAGCCGCAGACGCTCGCCATGAGCCTCTCGGTGGATACCGATGTCTTCCTTCCCCTCACAGGCGGCGGCACCGCGGACGAGGAGGACGCTGTCGCCGCGCAGACCGGCTTGGGTGCGCAGGTGAAAGCGAAGGTCATCGTCTGGCCGAAGAGCGCGCTGAGCCTCACGCTCAGCGACGACTTCACGCGCAAGCTGTGGACCCGACCGGATCCCTCCTCCGAAGCGAACGCGAATACCAACACCAACTCGGCCGGCGCCGATGTCTCGTTCCATCCCGGCGGGGGAGCGCTCGACGTCACCGCCGGGTATCGCTGGAACCTGACGCGCTACGACGAGCTGAGCGAGTCCGATAGCGACAACCACGCCTTCCGCCTGCTGGCTTCCTGGCGCTTCTACCCCCTGACCTACGCCTACCTGGAGGGCACCTACAAGCTCCACTCCTATGGTCGGACGCTGACGGGCGAGGAGGCAAACCTCGCCGGAAACTACGTCGATGGCACGCCTTTGAAAGCCCAGCTCGGCCTGAGCGGCTACGTCACCGAGAAGATCATCATCGACCTCAAGGGTGGCTACGGCCACTCGATGCTCGACGCCTCGCGCCCCGGGAATACGGACTTCGCGAGCTTCATCGGTCGGCTTCAGGCGACCTTCCGCTTCTCCGCGGATCAGGCTCTGACCGCCGGTATCACGCGCGACTTCGAGATGGTCCAGGCCGGCAGCACCTTCAGCTTCATCCGCGGCGTGGTGGGCTATGATCAGCGCATGGCCGAGATCGCGACGGTGCACCTGGACCTGGGCGTCGACCTGCGCTCCTTCGGGGAGTGGGCGGTGGGCGGCGCGGTGTCGGGTGGCGGGGAAGCTGCCGATGAGGAGACCGCCCCGGCGGAGCTGCAGAACGACCCTCGCTCGGATACGTTCATCAACTCCGGCCTCACGGTCGATCTGAACTTGACCCGGCTGATCGGCGCCTCTATCGGCTACCGCTTCGAGGCAGACATCACCGACTACGCCATGAAGCCCTCGCCGGAGTCCCGCCCGGAGGACGAGGTCCACTTCGGGTACGTGGATCACCGGCTCTGGGCCACGCTGAACCTGCGCTACTGATCAGCCGGCGCAGGCCGGGACACGAAGGGTCCATGCGCACTCCAGCCCTCCTCTCGATCCGGCGCCTCTGCGCGCTCGCTGCGGCCGCAACGGGGATGGTGGTGGTGGCTGGATGTCCCCCACAGGCTCCCACCTCGGGGTATGAGCACCTCAACGAGGAGATCGCGGTCCACCTCGAGCGCGTCGGGCTCGGCCCCGGCGACGTCTTCGAGGTCCGTGTGTACGGCGAGGAGGAGCTCTCCGGTGTTCACCGGATCTCACCGGACGGCTCCATCGACTTCCCGCTCGCCGGCCCGATCGAGGTCGCCGAGCTCAGCCCCCCGGACATCGCTCGCACCATCCGGGAGAAGCTCCAGGCGGGCTACCTTCGGGAGCCCCACGTCTCGGTCTTCGTGCAGGAGTACAACTCCAAGAAGGTCTTCGTGCTCGGCGAGGTCCAGAAGCCGGGCACCTTCGTCCACCAGCGGGACATGAACATCGTCGAGGCGATCACGCTCGCGGGCGGATTCAAGCCGAGCGCCAACCCGAACTACGTAGTCGTGACCCGCA
>CAZEHU010000434.1:0-3769 GCA_964511605.1 uncultured Myxococcales bacterium | reverse complement strand
ATCGAGGGCATCGCCCGGGCCGCGGCCCGCGTCCGGCAGATCGGCCTCCGTTACCACTCGAAGCGTCGGGTGAACGTCGTGGCCAGCGCCTCGAGCCACGTGCCCAAGCCCCATACGCCCTTCCAGTGGGCGGCGATGGACAGCCTGGAGGAGATCGCTCGCAAGCAGCTCCTGGTCCGGGAGGCCGCCCGCTCGACGCGCGTGACCATCAAGACCCACGACCCGCGCGGCAGCTTCGTGGAGGGCATCCTCTCGCGCGGGGATCGGGACTGCGCGGATCTCGTCGAGGCCGCCTGGCGTCGCGGCTGTACCTTCGACGGCTGGGAGGAGCACCTGGACTACGGGGCCTGGCTCGAGGCGATCGAGGAGGTTGGCCTCGAGCCGGCCCGCTACCTCGGCACGCTGCCCGTCGACGGGGGCCTGCCCTGGGATCACATCGACGTGGGCCTCGCCCGGGGCTTCCTCGCCCAGGAGTACAAGCGGGCCCTGGCCGATCGCCTCTCGCCCCCCTGCGGCAAGCCCAAGGGCGCCCAGGTGCACGCCACGAACGTGGCAGACGCGGGCGCCGACAAGCGCAAGCTCGGCCGCTACCACTGCGGGGTCGCCTGCGATCGAGCCGCCCGGCCCCCGCTCGGACGAGGATCCGCTCCCGGCGTGGAAGACCGTGCGCACCGACAGCCGCGGCCACCGTCTACCCCCCGAGCGAGCGGATCAGGGCGAGAGCTGGCGCTACCGCCTGCGCTTCACGAAGCTCGAGGGCATTCGCCTGACCTCGCAGCTCGACCTGGCGCGCACCCTGCCGCGGGTGCTCCGACGCGCGGGCCTGAAGCTGAAGTACTCCTCCGGCTTCTCCCCCAAACCCTTGATGGCTTACGGCCCGGCCCTGCCCCTCGGGGTCTCGAGCCTCGCGGAGGTGGTCGACGTCGAGGCCCTCGAGGATCTCGCACCCGGGGCGTTGCTCACCCGCCTCGAGCCGGTCAGCGACCTGGGTATGCACTTCTACGCTGCCGGTCGCCTCGCCGAGGAGGCCCGCTCCTGCGCGCGGACCATGAAGATCGCAGGCTACTGGGTGGGGCCGGGCCTCGGGGCCGCGGCGCTCGCTCCCGAGGAGCTGGCTCGAGCCACGAGCCGGGCCCTCGGCTCGGAGCCCATCGAGCTCGAGGTCTTGCGCAAGAAGGGCCCGAGGACGATCGATGTCCGTCGGGGCCTGGTGGCCATGACGCCCTCCCCCCTCACGGCGGAGGAGGCCACTCGGCTGGGATGGCCGGAGGGCAGCCCGCTGCCCCTCGGGCTGCGATGGACCGTGGACCTCGACGAGGGAGCCTCGGTCCGCGCGACCGAGATGGCCCGCGCGCTGCTGAAGGCGCCGGCCGAGGGCCTCCTCTTCGTCCGGGTCTCGCTCGAGCTCAAGCCGGGCAAGGGCGCGACCAAGGGTGCGCCCTCGGAGGACTACTCGAGGAAGTCCTCGATCGCCTCCTCCCAGGCCTCCGCGTCCTCGTAGAAGGGCAGGTAGCCGGTCTTCGGGATCCGCTGCAGCTTGATCTTCCCGTTCCGCTCCACCACCCCGTCGCGCCAGGCCTCGGCTGCCTCGGTCAGGGGGGAGGCGGAGCCGTACAGGAGGAGGGTGCGGCGGTCGAGGCGCTCGAAGGTGCCCGTCAGGTCGAAGCTCCCCATCGAGCCGAGGATGCGATCCCGGACGAGGGGATCGGGGCGCAGGCGATCCTCGACCTCGGGCAAGCGACCGGGCCGCGCCAGGGAGCCCGCCATGACAGCGAGCGTGACGTAGTGGTCGCGCACGTGGGGGAGGTAGCGGTGGCCATCGCGGCCGAAGACCTCGAGGTCGCGGATCCAGGGATCCTTCAGGCGTGACAATGCCGCGTCGATGCGTCCGGTCCAGCCGCTCAGCGTAGGCATCGGCAGGTTGTCGAGGACGAGCCGCTTGACCATGCCGGTGTGGCTGTCCGCGAGCTGCGCGGCGACGAGGCCGCCCCACCCGTGGGCGTAGACGTCGATGCTCCTGAGGTTCAGACGGGTCAGGAGGATCGAGAGGGTGTGCACGTCGTGCTCCACGCCGAGCTTGATCTCCCCGTCGGTGGGCACGCCGCTGTCGCCGCGACCGGGGAGGTCCACGATGAGGAGCAGGCGCCGCTCCATGAGCCGATCGATCGCGGGGCGGAGATAGGCGGAGCCGAGGTCCGGACCATCTCCCAGGATGACCAGCGGCTCCCCCTTGCCGCCGAGCCAGTAGACCAGCAGGGTGCCGTCCGGCATCGTCATCTCATAGCGGGCAGCGTCGCGGCTCTCGATGCGCTCCCGCTGCGCCCACCTCTGCCGCCAGCGCTGGAAGTCCTCGATGGTCTCCAGGTCGGAGCGGAACGTGACCCGCTTGAGGGCGCGGCGGACCGCCGTGAGGATCTCGTCGCGGGGGGTGCGCAGCATCGGGATGAGCTGCCGGACGTGCTCGGTGGTCGCGAGGTAGCCGAGGCCGAAGCAGAGGGACTTGCGGATGAAGTCTCGCTCGTACTCCATCTGCTTGATGAAGAGCGGGACGGCCTCCTCATCCTCCTGCCAGATGAGGGCCCAGACGGCGTCATCGCGGATCTCGTTGTCATCGTCGTGCTCGGCCACGTGGCGCAGGACCGCGGGCACACGGGGATCGTCGCGCTGGCTGAGCACATGGACGGCGGCCGTGCGCAGCGACGCCTGCGGCGAGCTCTTCGCGTACTCGGCGAGGGCCGCGAAGGACTCGTCGGTGTACAGGGAGCCGAGGAGCGCCATGAGCTGCTCTCGGCCGGGGGTCTCAGGATTGTCGATGAAGCCGAGGATCGTCGGCACGATCTCGACGACACCGATGTCCGCCAGCGCCTTGCGCGCGATGTTGCGGACGTCCCGAGAGCGATGCACCACCAGCTTCGTCAGGGGCTCGACGGCCTTGGGGCCCGAACGGCTCAGGGCCTCAACGGCCAGGGGGGTGCGGCGGGGATCGCCGGTCTTGATGATGAAGAGCAAGGAGCCGATGGCGGCTTCGCCGATCTCTCCGAGGGCGCTGAGCGCGGGCGCCATCTCGTCTTCGTAGCCGATCGCCTGGGCCAGCTCGGCGATCGCCTCGTCACCGCCGACGCGGCCGAGGGCCAGGAGGAGCTCGCGGCGCTCCCGCTCGTTGGGGGGGCTCCGGCGCCGCGCCAGCTCTCGGTAGCGCTTGATGAGGGCCCGCTCGATCCACTGGTCCGGCTGGGCGACGAGGCTCATGGAGGCCAGCAGGCGCACGCGCGCGTCTTTGTGGCGGAGATTCGACTCCAGGCTGAGCTTGGGATCGGCATCGCTGACGCCGTCGAAGACCTCGAGGGCCACCAGCCGCACCTCGCCGGACCTGTGCTTCGCCAGCTTCGAGACGCGCGCGGCGCCCCCGTCGGCGTCGCTGTCCAGCCAGGAGCGAACGGCCGCGCGCTTCAGCTCCACCGGCAGGCCCGGCAGGACCTTCATCAGCTCCTTGTCGCCGGGGGCCCCATAGCCGACGAGCACCAGCAGGGCGGCCTCGGCCTCCTCCGTGCGGCTCGAGGCGATGCCCGCCGTCCACCGCGCCACATCTCGGGCGTTGCTCGGGCCGAGCCAGGCGAGCCCCTGGAGGGCGAAGCGGGTGAGCTCTGGATCGACGAGAGCCGCGAGCAGCCGCTTCTTGGTGGTCTTGGTCGGATAGCGCCCGAGGGCCGCCACGAAGGGTCCGGGCCCCACACCGCTCGGGGGGCTCAGGAGCTGCCGATCGAGGACC
>CAZEHU010000433.1:0-3777 GCA_964511605.1 uncultured Myxococcales bacterium | reverse complement strand
CCACGCGGATCCGCCGCCCCTGTAAGCACGCCGTCCGGCCGCCTCCAGAGCACCGAGCCGTTGCCCATGCCGCCGCTCTCCTGGAGGTCGTGACCCCAGGCCCTGAGCGTCACACGAGTATCCGGCGACAGCCCCCACGCCTCCAGGAAGAGCTTGTCGGGATACCACTGGTGGTGAACCCGCGGCGCCCCGATGGCGCTCGACGCCCCCATCCCGTGCACCACCACGTTGAGGATGCTCTGCAGCGTCGTGGTGATGATGCGCGAGCCACCGGGGCTGCCGAAGACCCCCACAGCCTTCCCCCCGCGCAAGAGGAGCGCAGGCGTCATGCTGCTCAGCGGCCGCTTGCCCGCCCGGATCCCGTTGGCCTCGTCGCCGACGAGCCCAAAGGCGTTGGGCGCCCCGGGCTTCGCGCTGAAGTCGTCCATCTCGTTGTTGAGCACCACCCCGCTCCGACCCGCCACCCGCCCGCTGCCGAAGCGCAGGTTGATCGTCTGGGTGCACGCCACCGCATCGCCGCTGGCCATCAGCACACCGAAGTGGCTGGTATGGGTTCGCTCGTCTGGCTTCACCTCGATCCGGGCGATGTCCGCGGCGGCCGTGGCTCGCTTCGCGGCCGCGACCTCGGTCTTGAGCCGGACGATCACCTCCGAGCCCACGAAGGCCTTGCGCTCCACCCGGGCGTGGTCTGGATCCCCAAGGCCGGTCGCCCGCATGGCGAACGCCCGCTTCATCGCCTCCGCCATACGATGGACCGTCGCCGCGGAGCCGAAGCCGGTCGAGGCCAGATCGAAGCCCTCCAGCACCGCTAGCATCTGCACCAGCAGGAGGCCCCCGGAGCTGGGCGGCCCCATGCTCGCTACCTCGTAGCCCTTGAAGGTACCACGCACGGGCTCCCGCTCGACGACCTTGTAGGCGGCCAGGTCCTCGAGGGTCCAGATGCCCTGCTCGGCCCGGATCGCCCGCACCATCTCGCGGGCCGTCTCTCCCACGTAGAAGTCCTCGCCGCCGGTCTCGACGATACGCTCGATCGTCCGAGCGAGGTCCGCCTGCGCGAGGAGGTGGCCCGGCAATGGCTCGCTGCCATCGGGCAGGAGGAAGATCGCCTTGGCCGCATCGTTCAACAGGTTCCGCGCCCCCCGGATCGCCCCGCTCAGGCGAGGCGTGACCCGGAAGCCGTCCCGCGCGTAGCTCAGGGCCGGCGCCGCGAGGACCCGAAGCGGAAGCGAGCCGAAGCGCCGGTGGACCTGGGCCAGCCCTCGCACGAGCCCGGGGATGCCGCTCGCGCGCGCCGACCAGGTGCTCGCACCCTTGTCCACCTCTCCGCCTACCAGGAACATATCCCGTGTGGCGGCCCCTGGCGCCATCTCACGCATATCCCAGGTCGTGGTCGCCCCTCCGTGGTGGATCACCATGAAGGCGCCGCCGCCGAGGCCGCTCGAGAAGGGCTCGACCACGCTGAGCGCCAGGCTCACCGCCACCGCGACGTCCACCGCGTTGCCCCCCGCCGCGAGGGCGGCCTGGCCAGCCTGGGTCGCCAGGGGATGGGCCGACGCGACGATGCCGGCGGAGGCCTCGGCCGGCGCGCGCCAGGCTGCACGAGAGCCCGGGGCGCCCATCCCCGCGAGCGCGACGAGGAGCGAGACGCGCCACAAGGGGCGGCACGGGCCGGTGGGGGAGCGGGTGCTCACAGAGGCGACGCTGGCACGCACAGCCCGCCTTTACAAGGCTCCCTGGCCCGTCCATCCTGCCGCGCGGCCCCCCCTCGGAGGGGCGACTCGCCCGACCCGAGCCGACCCGAAGGGGGCGGCCTGCCCCAAGGACGCGCCATGGCCACGATCACCTTCCGCCAGACCCACGGGACCGATCGCGCGGACGCGGCCGGCCGTACCCGCGCTCTCCTCGAGCGCTTCGCCACCAAGCGCTCGGACATCGTCAAGGACATCCGCTGGGCCCCCGACGGCCAGAGCGCGCGCATCACCGGCAAGGGCTTCAAGGGCAGCTTCGAGGTCAGCGACTCGGATGTGGCCGTGAACCTCGAGCTTGGCCTGCTCGCCCGGCCCTTCAAGGGCAGGGTGGAGGACTCCTTGCGCCGCCGACTGGCCCAGGAGTTCTCGGGCTGATCGCCCCCGAGCCCCTGAGCGAGCGCAGCCCGATGCGGGCAGCTCGGATGCGCCCGATGTCTCCGGCTGGGCATCACCCCTGGGCTCTGCTCTCCGCCGCGCTCCTGATCCTCGCCGCGCTCCTGATCCTCTGCTGCGAGGGTCCACCGCCCGCCCCGACCGATGCCTGTCCGCTGTTGGCCCCGGGAGCGCTCGTGAACCTCGAGGATCTCGGCAGCGTGGAGCTCCCCGCGCAGCTCCAGGGCGAGCTGCCCGCCGGCGGCCTCGTCGCCCTCTCGCTCTCCCTGCCGGAGGGCGCGGCGGCGGGTGCCATCGCCGCCATCGGCACCGATCACGCGGTGCTTATGGGCTACGGCCCCCGAGGTCCCAGCGGCGCCCTGGCTCGTGGCGGCTCCTGCCTCCTCAAAGACGTCGCTTCGGCGCGCGGACAGGGGGCCTCCATCAGCCTCTCCGCCGAGGAGGCTCCCGGCGAGTACCTCGTCGTCCTCGCTGGCGTCGCCGGGGGCGAAGGCGGGGTCTTCCAGATCGACCTCCAGTGCCTCACCGAGGACTGCGCCCCCCCCTGTCCTACCCTCTCCGATCAGGGCTGCTTCGCCGAGCGCTGCGACGGCCACCTCGCCACCGACGCCAAAGGCTGCGCCACCTGCAACTGCAGCGAGGCCCTCGCTTGCCCACCGGAGCGACGGCCCGGTCCGGCTGGCGTCTGCGTCCTCCCCGCCTGCGACTGTCCAGAGGCCCCGGACGACGAGAGGGTCTGCGCCGCCGATGGTCGCACCTGGCCGAGCGCGTGCCACGCCCTGTGCGGCGGCACCTCGCCGCTCTTCACCAGCCCTTGCGCCGAAGCCTGCCCCGACCTCGCGGACTGCGGGGCCCCCTGCTTCGGCACCCGCGCCCTCGATGCCGAGACCGGCTGCCCCACCTGCGACTGCGCGCTCGACCCCCCCGCGTCCTGCGAGGCCTGCCCGCCAGGCCCGGCCCCGGTCTGTGGCTCGGATGGGAGGACCTGGCCGACCCGCTGCCACGCCCTCTGCGCCGGGCTCTCCCTCCTCTACCCCGGCGGGTGCGTCGAGGGCTGCCTCACGCCTCCAGAGGATTGCGGTCTCGAGTGTCCCTGGGGGCTCGCCTGGACCTCCATCGACGAGGGGGAGGACCCGGGCGAAGAGGAGGGCTGCCTGCAATGCACCTGTGATGCAGGCCCGCCTCCCACCTGCGCGCCCGAGGGCCACCAGGTCTGCGGCGAGGTCCCGGCGCTCGGCGCGGCCACAACGTTCGGCTCTCCTTGCCTGGCGAGCCATCGAGGGGCGCAGTCGAGCGAGACCGGCCCTTGCTCGTCGCCCTGCGAAGGCTGCGAGGCTGCGGACGAGGCCTGTGCCTGCTCGGGGGCCGAGCAGCCCCTCTGCTCGGAGACCGGCCTGAGCTATCCGAGCCCCTGTGAGGCGTGGTGCCAGGGCGAGGCCATCGATGCCCTCGGCCCCTGCTGCGACCCTGCGGATGGGGACTGCGGGCCATGAGGTGGCACCGCGCCCTGGCCGCCCTGGCCGCCCTGGCCGCCCTGCCTCTCCTCCCGGCCTGCTCCGGGTACGCCGAGCTGCCCCTCCCCCTCCGCGAGCAGGCGGAGCTGGTGGTGGATCACGTCGCGCTCTACCCAGGGGAT
>CAZEHU010000432.1:0-3781 GCA_964511605.1 uncultured Myxococcales bacterium | reverse complement strand
GATCTTCAGCGAGCTCACCTGGGCCCCCGGGGCGATGCCGTCGAAGCCGTCGCGGCCTTCGATGCGATGCCCGGTCGCGATCCCGGCCACATGGGTGCCGTGGCCGCCATCGTCGAAGTGCAGCTCCACCTTGCGTTCGCCGTCGGGCAGGACCGCGAGGGTCACGGCCACCGGCGGCTGATCCTTCCGCGGATCCGGGTTCACGAACGAGAAGGGACGCGGATCGTGCGCGAAGCTCCTGCGCGGCTCCTCGTCGGACAGGTCGCCGTCGCCGTCGGTGTCGACCCAGGCCACGGGCTGCCCCCCTCCCTGTGGCCACGCGGCGACGATGGCGAAGCGATCGTCCGCGTGGCCGTCCAGGTTCATATCGCGGGTCGACGAGTGCTCGAGCTTCGCTTCGTCGAAGAAGCCGAGGAACCAGCGACCACCGGCAGCCGCAGGCCTCAGGGAGCCCACCCCGCGCACGACGCCAGCCTGGGTCCTCAAGACCTCGACGCCGCCCTGCTCGGTCGCCCGCACCGCGCGCTGGAGCCGGACGTCCCCCTCCCCGGAGAAGTCTCGGGTCTCGATCACCTTCTGCCGGCCGTCCGAGGTCTTCAGGAGCCCGGGCACGGTGGGATCGACGCCGGTATCGAGGACCGCGACCACCACGCCGCGTCCATCCCAGTCGGGGTGCTCGCGCGTGAACGAGGCGGCACCGACGGTCTCTCGCGTCAGGTACTCGTACCAGGGGTCGGCGGCCTCCCGACCGGTGGCGGGCAGCGTGAGGAGCACGGAGAGGGCAGCGAAGGCGGCAGGCATGGGGCCTCCTCGGGGCAGGGGAGGGCGAGGTATCATAGCGAGGTGCCTCCGAGCCACCCACCCGGCGCTCGCCCCTCGCCGTGGGCCTGCCCCTCGGGCAGGATGCGTCGGCCTGCCCCTCGGGCAGGATGCCGGCTCACCCGTGATCTGGACCAGCCCGCCCGCCCATGCCCTCGCCCCCTGTCGACGACCCCTTCGCGCCGCGACGCCTCGCGCCCGAGGGACCGCTCCGCGGAGGCGCGGTGGTCGTGCACGGCTTCACAGGCGCGCCCTGGGACGTCCTGCCGGTGGCCGAGCGCCTCGCGTCGGCAGGGCTGAGGACCCACGTGCCCCTCCTGAGGGGCCACGAGCGAGGGGCTCGCGGGATCGCCGCGGCGCGCCTCGACGACTGGAGGGGAGACGTCGATCGCGCCCTCGACGCCGTGCGCCGGGAGGTGGGCCCCGCGCCCGTCTTCCTGGCCGGGCTCTCGATGGGCGGCCTCCTTGCGCTCGACGCCGCGCTGCGGCTCGACGAGGAGGGTGCCGCTGTCCCGGCGGCCCTGGCGACGATGGCGGTGCCCCTCGATCTCGGCCGCGCTGCCCGGCTGCTCTCCGAGGGCAGCCGCCGCCTCGAGTGGGAGGGCGTCGCCTGGCCGAAGCTCGGTGGGCCCGACATCGAGGCGGCCGTCGAGCTGCCCGGCGCGAACCAGCTCCCGCTCCGCTCGGTCGCGGAGCTCATCGCCCTGATGGACAGCGTGGTGGCGAGCCTGGGGCGCGTGCGCGCGCCGACGCTGGTGCTCCACGCCCTCAGCGATCACACCGCTGCAGTCGAGAGCGCCTACGAGCTGGCCGCACGGCTCGGGGCGCGCCGCCTGCGCGTGGTCCTCCTCCGGGAGGGCTTCCACGTGCTGCCGCGCGATACCAGCGGCGCTCGGGTCGCCGAAGAGATCGCGACCTTCTTCGAGTCCTGCCTCGCCCTCCCTCGAGGGAGGGGATGATCGAGGCCGGGCCGGTGGCTACCGCTTGGCGAAGGTGACGCGGTTCTCGTCGCCCTGGACGCACCCGAAGCACGGGCGATCCTTCTGCTTGAGCGCGTTGGCGTCCACGTACTGCTTCATGCAGTCGAAGAGCGACATGCGCTGCGCGTAGGCGCGGCAGAAGAAGGTCTCGGGCTCGATGAAGCTGCGGGGCTGGAGCATCATCGTGGTCTCCTCGGTTCGAAAGGGAGGGGGGAGGCGGCCAGCGGGAACCGGCACGGAGGGGAGAGGGGCAAGCTCGCGAGGACCCGGGGGCAGAGCGCCCGAGGGGGCCTCGGGGGGCAGCGCATGTACCGGATGGCGGCAGCGCCGGTCAAGGAAGGGGCCAGAGGCGGCCCCAATGGCGCAAGGGCGGGGATCGCTCCCACCCTGACGCGGTGCGTCGTAGCCCCAGCAACAGCGGGCGCTGGAACCGGTTTCAGCGGAGTTGACGCTGGCCCCTCGGGCGAGCAGCATCCCGGTCCTCTCCAGGACGCCCCGTGATCGCAGGGAGCCCCCCATGAGCACCGCCGCCGCCTCGACCGCCCGCTCCGCCGCCGCTTTCGACCGCGCCCGCGCGCTCATGCCCGGTGGGGTGAACAGCCCGGCCCGTGCTTGCCGCTCGGTGGGAGCGGACCCCGTCCGCATCACCTCAGCGGAGGGCGGCACCGTCACCGACGTCGACGGCCAGCGATACCTGGATCTCGTGGGCGCTTTCGGGCCGATGATCCTCGGCCACGGCCACCCGGCCGTGCTCGAGGCCTTGGGAGCGCAGGCAGCCCGCGGCTTCAGCTATGGCATGCCCACCGAGGCGGAGACCCGCCTGGCTCGGACCATCGTGGATCGGGTGCCGGGCATCGAGCGCCTGCGCCTCGTGAACTCGGGCACGGAGGCCACCATGAGCGCCCTGCGCACCGCCCGGGGATTCACGGGCCGCTCGAAGATCATCAAGCTCGAGGGCTGCTACCACGGCCACGCCGACTTCCTGCTCGTGAAGGCGGGCAGCGGGGCGATGACCCTTGGCACACCGGACTCCGCCGGCGTCACGCCAGGGACCGTCGCCGACACCCTGCTTGCACCCTATGGAGACCTCGACGCGGCGGGTGCCCACTTCGAGGCCCACCCCGGCGAGATCGCCGCGATCATCTGCGAGCCCGTCGCCGGCAATATGGGCGTCGTCCCGCCGCCGGCCGGCTGGCTCGAGGGCCTCCGTGCGATCACGGAGGCAGAGGGGGCCCTCCTGGTCTTCGACGAGGTGATGACCGGCTTTCGTGTGCACCACGGAGGGGCCCAGGCCCGCTTCGGTGTGACCCCTGATCTCACCTGCCTCGGCAAGATCGTCGGTGGAGGCCTGCCGGTGGGAGTCTACGGCGGCCGTGCCGACGTGATGGGGGTCGTCGCGCCCGAGGGTGGCGTCTACCAGGCCGGCACGAACTCCGGGAATCCCCTCAGCGTGGCGGCCGGGCTCGCCACCCTGGAGGCCCTCGACGAGGCAGCCTACGCCACGCTCGAGGGTCTCGGGGCCCGCCTGCAGGCGGGGCTCGAAGCGGCCCTCACCGCGCGCGAGGTCCGTGGCGTCGTGCAGCGCGTGGGATCGATGATCACGCTCTTCTTCACCGACGGCCCGGTCCGGCGCGTCGAGGACGTCACGACCGAGGCCACCGAGCGCTTCGCTGCTTTCTTCCGCGGCATGAGGGAGCGGGGGGTGATGCTCCCCCCGAGCCAGTACGAGGCGTGGTTCCTGTGCCTCGCCCACAGCGAGGAGGACATCGATCGCGTCGTGGCAGCAGCGGAGGAGACCCTCGCGACCTCCTGAGGGCATCCCCGATCAGGGGCAGACCACAGCACCGCCTGCCCGCAATACGTCGAGGGCTCCCCGGAGCTCGACGAGGCCCTCGGGTCGTCCGCTGGTGGCCTCCGCGCGCTCCACCGCCCCCTTGAGCTGCCCCAGGTTGCCCCGGAGGCTGCCGCAGTCGCCCTCCTCG
>CAZEHU010000431.1:0-3782 GCA_964511605.1 uncultured Myxococcales bacterium | reverse complement strand
GCTGGACGGCCCCCGCTCGCGTGCGGCCCACGAAGCCACCGCGAGGCTGGCACGGAACCTGCTTCAGGCGTCTCCGACTGCCCGACCCGCACGAGGACGACAGCGAGCGGCGAGAGTCGCTCGGAACCAGTTACCTGTCGGACAGCGCACACACCACATCGTCGCGGGTCGGGCATTCGTGTGTCCGGAGCCCGGGATCCGTGGTAGGGCACGCCGCGTCTTCGACCCGTCGATCCCCGGAGGGTGGCGCATGGACGTGCTGGAGCGGCTCGCAGCCAAGGAGCGAGAGGCCGAGCTCGGTGGTGGTGAGGCCCGCATCGGCCGCCAGCACCAGCAGGGCAAGCTCACGGCCCGCGAGCGCATCGATCTCCTCTGCGATCCCGACTCCTTCTTCGAGTTCGACAAGCTCGCGGTCCACCAATGCACCGACTTCGGCATGGCCGACAGGCGCATCCCGGGCGACGGCGTCGTGGTGGGCCACGGCCACATCGATGGTCGCAAGGTCTTCGTCTTCGCCCAGGACTTCACGGTCTTCGGTGGCAGCCTCTCCGGGGCCTACGCGCGCAAGATCTGCAAGATCATGGACCTGGCGATGGAGGTGGGCGCGCCGGTCATCGGCCTGAACGACTCCGGTGGGGCCCGCATCCAGGAGGGCGTGGTCTCCCTGGCCGGCTACGCGGAGATCTTCACCCGCAACACCCTGGCCTCGGGGGTGATCCCCCAGATCAGCGCGGTCCTCGGTCCCTGCGCGGGGGGGGCCGTCTACTCGCCCGCCATCACCGACTTCATCGTGATGGCCCAGCAGACGAGCTACATGTTCATCACAGGCCCCGAGGTCATCAAGACGGTGACCCACGAGGAGGTGAGCAAGGAGGAGCTGGGCGGCGCGCGCACCCATGCGTCGCGATCAGGGGTGGCCCACTTCGCCGCCGCCGACGAGAGGGCGGCCCTGGCCACCATCCGCAAGCTCCTCAGCTATCTACCCGATAACAACCTCGGTCGCCCGCCGCGCGTGCCCTCGGGCGACCCGGTCGACCGGGCCGACGCGGCCCTGACCACCCTGGTGCCGCCGGAGCCCAACAAGCCCTACGATGTACACGACCTCATCGGCCATGTGGCCGACCGGGACAGCTTCTTCGAGGTCCACAAGGACTACGCGAAGAACATCGTCTGCGGCTTCGCGCGCTTCGACGGGCGCTCGGTGGGCATCGTGGCCAACCAGCCCGCGGTGCTCGCGGGCTGCCTGGACATCGCGGCGAGCGTGAAGGGCGCTCGCTTCGTCCGTTTCTGCGATGCCTTCAACATCCCGGTGATCACCTTCGTCGACGTCCCCGGCTTCCTGCCCGGCACCGACCAGGAGTACGGCGGCATCATCAAGCACGGCGCCAAGCTGCTGTACGCCTACGCCGAGGCCACGGTGCCCAAGATCACCATCATCACGCGCAAGGCCTATGGCGGTGCGTACGACGTGATGGGCTCGAAGCATGTGCGCGCCGACATCAACCTGGCATGGCCCACGGCCGAGGTGGCCGTGATGGGCCCCGAGGGCGCGGTGAACATCATCTTCCGGCGAGAGCTGGCCCAAGCCGAGGACGCAGACGCCGAGCGCGCTCGCCTCGTCGCGGAGTATCGCGAGACCTTCGCGACCCCCTTCAAGGTCGCCGAGCTGGGCTACATCGATGCCATCATCCGCCCAGAGAGCACCCGCGAGCACCTCGTGCGCTCCCTCGAGATGCTCGAGGACAAGCGCCAGGCCAACCCCCCGAAGAAGCATGGCTGCATCCCTCTGTAGGCCTGACCCTCAGCCAGGAGACCTCGATGAGCCTGACCGACATCCACTACGACCACATCCTCTGCCCCGTCGACTTCTCGGCCACGAGCCGGAAGGCCTTCTACGTCGCGGTCGGCCAGGCCCGCATGCATCGAGCACGTCTGACGATCCTCCACATCTTCGAGGGCGGGAGCCCCGGCTCGGTCGAGGACGTGGAGGCGGACGCCGGCCGCGTGGCCCGGATGGAGGCCGGCATCAAGCGCCGCCTCGACGAGCTCGAGGCCGATGGGGAGCTGACCGAGGACGATCGGCGACGTATGCACTTCGAGATCGGCGCCGGCAAGCCCTGGGTCGAGATCGTCAAGTGGGCCCAGGAGGGGGATGTGGATCTCGTGGTCATGGGAACCCACGGCCACGCGGGCCTGCGCCACATCCTCATCGGCAGCCAGGCCGAGCGCGTGGTGCGCCGAGCCCCCTGCCACGTGCTCTCGGTGAAGCCGGATGGCTACCGGAGCCGAGTGAGCGAGTCCTGAGATGGAGGAGCTCGTCGAGCAGATGCTCGTAGGACTCGGAGAGGATCCCGAGCGCGATGGCCTCAAGGACACCCCGGCGCGCGTGGCGCGCTCCATGCGCTTCCTGACCAGCGGCTATGGCCTCGATCCCCGCTCGGCCGTCAACAACGCCCTGTTCGACGTCGAGCACGATGAGATGGTGGTGGTGAAGAACATCGACTTCTTCAGCCTCTGTGAGCACCACCTGTTGCCCTTCTTCGGCTGGGCCCACATCGCCTATATCCCGGGGCGCCGCGTGGTGGGGCTCTCGAAGCTCGCCCGCATCACCGAGATCTACGCTCGCAGGCTCCAGGTGCAGGAGCGCTTGTGCCAGCAGGTGGGCGAGGCCCTGATGGAGATCCTCGAGCCCCAGGGGGTCGCGGTGGTCATGGAGGCCACCCACCTGTGCATGGTGATGCGCGGGGTGCAGAAGCAGAACTCCATCACCTCCACCTCCTGCATGCTCGGCGAGTTCCAGACCAACGCGGCCACCCGCGCCGAGTTCTTCAGCATCGTCTCGGGCAAGGGGCACAGTGGTCGCTAGAGCGGCGGCCGAGCTGGACGCCTCCACGGTTCGAGAGCGGCTGAGCCAGCGCTCCCCGGAGAGCGCGCCCTCGAAGGGCCTCCAGCCCTCGGCCGTGCTGGTGCCCCTGGTGCCGGGGCCCGAGGGGCTGGAGCTCATCCTCACCCTGCGCCCGACCACCCTGGCGTCCCATGCCGGGCAGGTCTCCTTCCCGGGCGGCCGGGTCGATCCCGCCGACGGCGACGATCGCTGGGCCACGGCCTTGCGCGAGGCGCACGAGGAGATCGATCTCGATCCGGAGGCCGTGGAGCCCCTCGGACGCCTCGACGACTACCCCACGATCACCCGCTACCACGTGACCCCCTGGGTGGGTCTGGTCGATCCCGCCGCGCGGCTGACCCCCTTCCCCTCCGAGGTCGCCGACCTCTTCCGGGTCCCCCTCGCGCACCTCGCCGATCCCGAGCGCCGCCGGACCATGCGGCTGTCGCGGCGCGAGCACCACGAGCGCGTGCACTTCTACCTGGTGCGGCCCCACACGGTGTGGGGCGTCACGGCCGCCATCGTCACGCACCTCCTCGAGGTCTTGGGGGTGGGTCCCGCGCGCGGAGTGGCTCAAGCCACGGGCGGCCCCAACTCCCAGGTTCCGAAGAGGCCCTGGTAGGCCTTCCACGTCGTCGGACAGCCCGCCGTCAGGGGACAGCCCTCGCACTCGGGCGCCAGGGGTCGCGAGACCCTGCGATAGTCCGCGCGGGAGTCCTCGCGCCGATGGACGTCGGCGACCCGGTGGCGGCCGAAGTCCTCCTCGATGTCGCCGCCCCTGCGCTGGGAGGGCTCGAGGTGGCAGAGGGGCACCGCCTCAGTCTCTCCGATCATGTCCAGGCGCTCGGCCTCGGCGAGGGCGAGGCGGAGGTGTGGGGAGGCGGCGGAGAGGCGCACC
>CAZEHU010000430.1:0-3817 GCA_964511605.1 uncultured Myxococcales bacterium | reverse complement strand
CCTTCACGGGAGCCATCGCCACGAAGCCGGGGCGCTTCGAGCTGGCGGATCGGGGCACGCTCTTCCTCGACGAGATCGCCGAGATCCCCACCGAGATGCAGGTGAAGCTGCTGCGCGTCCTGCAGGAGGGCACCTTCGAGCGCGTCGGCGGCCTGAAGAGCCTGACGGTGGACGTGCGCCTCATCGCGGCCACCAACCGGACCCTGAGCGAGGAGGTGGAGGCGGGGCGCTTCCGCGAGGACCTCTTCTATCGACTCAACGTCGTGCCGATCCACGTGCCCCCCCTTCGAGAGCGCCGGGAGGACGTTCCACTGCTCGTCCGCCACATGCTCGCTCGCTTCAACGAGCGCTTGGGTCGGGCGGTCGGTGGGCTCAGCCTGGAGGCGACCGCCGCGTTCCGCAGCTACCTCTGGCCCGGGAACGTGCGGGAGATGGAGAACGTGCTCGAGCGCCTCGTGCTCTTCTGCGAGGAGGACGAGATCGGCCTCGACCTCCTGCCCGACGAGCTGAAGAGCGGCGGGGGACTGGCCCAGCCGGGGGTTCGGCCCCCTGCGCGCCTCGACAGCGGGCTCGACGGACGGGTCTCCCTCAAGGAGCTGGTCAAGGAGACCACGGCCCAGGTGGAGCGCGAGCTGATCGTGCAGGCCCTCGAGCAGACGCAGGGAAACGTGACGCGAGGGGCTCAACTCCTGATGATCTCCCGCAAGTCCTTGCAGAACAAGATGAAGGCCTTCAACCTGCGCGACGAGGAGTGAGCTTCATGCCCGAGACCTCTGCCGGCCTCCGCGCCCCCCTACGACGACGCCTCGTGCGGCCCTCCCGGGCCGCCGTGGCGGTGACCCTGCTCATCAGCCTCCTGTTGCCGGCGCCGGCCGCGTGGAGCGCGAGGATCAACGACGTGATCGACGGCTTCGAGCGTACCGCCGAGCAGCCCGTCGACGTGTCCGCGACCACGAGCTTCGAGCTCCGGGTCAAGCAGGGACACCTGCTGCGTGAGTTCCGCTGCCTGGCCCACGACAAGGCTGGTCTGGGCGGCTTCTGCTCCGATGGCTCCAAGATCATGGACGCCAAGGAGCTGGAGGTGGAGCGCAATACGCAGATCCTGAACCTCGACTTCGAGCTCGCCCTCTGGCGGGTGGCCAGCTTCCGGCTGAACCTCCCCATCGTCCTGCTCGATCAGACCGAGATCCGCTACGCCTCCGGCGTCAACGATCAGAACACCAGCGTCGATCCGGCGGGGGGCTTCCCACCCCCGAGCCTCTTCACGGTGCCCTTCGTGGGGCAGAAGCGCTCCGGCCTCGCGGATCCGACCCTCGGTGTGCGCTTCGCGCCCCTGAGCGCCGCGCGCGATCGGACGCGGCCCACGTGGTCGGTGGACTTCGACCTGACGATTCCTCGCCTCGGGGATGGCGCCATCAAGCGGGCCAGCAACGAGTCCGTGGGCGAGGGCACCTGGGTCTTCAACTTCGCCACGGCCTTGAGCGCCCGGCCCCGTAAGTGGGTCGAGCCCTACTTCGAGGCCGGCATGCACTTGCGCTTCCCTTCGGCGAACTCCCTCTTCCAGGATCTGGGCCCCACCCAGACCCTCGTCTCGCCCGGCCACGGCATGCACACCACCTTCGGGGTCGAGTTCATTCCCTGGGAGGATCGCCTCGCGGAGCGCTCGATCGCCATCGATGTGGGCGGCGGCCTCGAGTACCGATTCGAGGGTCGCGAGTACACCGAGCTCTTCGAGGCGTTCGGCTCCTCGACCTGCGATCCGCGCAGCGCCACCGAGCCCTGCGACCTGACCACCTACGATCGCGGCGATCTCGAGGAGGGAAGCTCGTCGCGCCGGAAGACCGATGGCATCACCGACGTCGAGCAGTACGCCCTGCTCGACTCTTGGTTTGGCATCCTCTACCAGCCGATCCGGAACGTGCGCATCGGCGCACACTTCCAGGTGGCCTACGAGATGCCGCACTTCCTGACCTTCGCCGACGCCGGGCGTGATCTGGACGGCAAGAACCAGGTGGAGCGCGAGAACAGCAACGAGCAGAACGAGTTCAACCCGGTCTACGACGACGCGATCGACTCGCTTGGGACCCGCTTCCGCTCCGGCGGCATGCAGACCTACGGCTTCGTCTTCTCGCTGCAGGGCAAGTTCTAGACCAGCCCGTAGACCGCCGCCGAGCCCAGCTCCTCCTCGATGCGCAGGAGCCGGTTGTACTTGGCGACCCGCTCCGAGCGCGCCGCCGAGCCCGTCTTGATCTGACCGGCGTTCACGGCCACCGCCAGGTCGGCGATCAGGGTATCGGACGTCTCGCCCGAGCGATGGCTGATCACCGTGGTGTAGCCAGCGCGATGGGCCATCTCGATGGCCTGTAGGGTCTCGCTGAGGGTGCCGATCTGGTTGACCTTGATGAGGATCGAGTTGGCGATGCCCTCCTCGATGCCGCGGGCGAGGCGCTCGGTATTGGTGACGAAGAGGTCGTCGCCGACGAGCTGCGCGCGGCTACCGACCTTGCGGGTCAGCGTGGCCCAGCCCTCCCAGTCATCCTCGTGAAGGCCGTCCTCGATCGACAGGATCGGGTGGCGCTCGGCCAGCGTGGACAGGTAGTCCGCCATCTCCTCGCTGGACAACGAGCGCCCCTCGCCGCGGAGCTCGTAGCGGCCCGTGGCGGTGTCGTAGAACTCGCTCGCCGCCACATCGAGGCAGAGCATGACATCCTCGCCAGCCTTGTAGCCGGCGTCCTCGACGGCGGCCTCGATGTAGCCGAGGGCATCCTCGTTGCGGCCGAGGTCGGGCGCGAAGCCCCCCTCATCGCCGACGCCGGTGGACTTGGCGTCCGCCTTCAGCCTCTTCTTGAGGTGGTGGAAGATCTCGGCGCCACAGCGCAGCCCCTCGCGGAAGGTGGCGGCGCCCGTCGGCATCACCATGAACTCCTGGATGTCCAGGGTATTGTCCGCATGGCTGCCCCCGTTGACGATGTTCATCATCGGGGCCGGAAGGCGGCAGGCGCTCGCTCCACCGATGTAGCGGTAGAGCGGCAAGCCGCAGGAGGCCGCGGCGGCCTTCGCGGTGGCGAGGCTCACGCCGAGGATCGCGTTGGCC
Organism: uncultured Myxococcales bacterium; assembly: GCA_964511605.1. Taxonomy (GTDB): domain Bacteria; phylum Myxococcota_A; class UBA9042; order PHBI01; family JACKFB01; genus CAZEHU01. The sequence goes on along the minus strand of CAZEHU010000430.1, from coordinate 723 downwards.
CCGAGGTTGCCCTTGTTCGCTGTACCGTCGGCAGCGATCAGCGCCTGATCGAGGCCGACCTGGTCGAGGGCGTCGCGGCCCACGGCGGCCTCGCGCAGGGCAGTGCGAGCGTTGTCGACGGCGCGGAGCACACCCTTGCCGAGAAAGCGGCTCGTATCGCCGTCCCGGAGCTCGACGGCCTCGTGCTCGCCGGTAGACGCGCCACTCGGCACCATCGAGCGGCCGAAGCTGCCATCCGAGAGCGTGACCTCCACCTCGACGGTGGGATTCCCGCGAGAGTCGAGGACCTCGCGAGCATGGACATCGGTGAGGGTCGGCACGTAGGCCTCCTTGAGGAACATGGGGTGGAGCCCTGGTATCCCCGGCGCCCTTCAGCGTCAACCGCCTTGGAGTGTCCTTGACGCTCCCCCGCTCCGGGGCGGAACATCGGCCCCCGGATGCATGTTGGCCGAGTCCTCAGGACGGCCCCCCCCTATCTCGCAGGAGCCACCGACCATGTCCCTCCGCACCCTCGCGCTCTCGAGCCTCCTCCTCCTCGCCACGGCGGGGCTCACCCTGGGGGCCTGCGGCAAGAAGGAGGCCCCCGCACCCGAGGGCGCGAGCCCGGCCGCCGAGCCCGCCAAGGCCGCCGAGCCTGCAGAGGCCGCCGAGCCCACCGAGGCTGCCACGCCCACCAAGGCTGCCACGCCCACCAAGGCCGCCACGCCCGCCAAGGCCGCGGAC
>CAZEHU010000429.1:0-3826 GCA_964511605.1 uncultured Myxococcales bacterium | reverse complement strand
GCCCGACCCGCTGGGCGCCCTGGGTCCACAGGGGTCCGAGCTTCCTCGTCGTGCTCTTCGCTGCGCTCTTCTCAGCGCTCTTCATCGTGACCTTCATCATGCTCTCCTTGGGCGCGTGGGCCCGCTGAAAGGCGGTTCATGAAAGAGAAGGCAGCAGCCGCAGGTATCTTCGCACCTGGGGAGCGCGGCCCCTCGACCGCGCTGTAACCAGGTTGCGGGTTCGGTGCGCGCTCTCCCGGGCACCTAGACCCTATGGAGCGACCGGCTCCATAGGGTCTAGACTCCGGGAGTCTGATCCTCGAAGCCCTCCCGCGTCGGGATGCGCTCGCTGCCTTCGGTCTTCTTGACGGTGACCTGGTCGAGGTCGGCGAGGGCCAAGCCCCACTCTCCGAGGGCGCGCTGAACGTAGGGTGCCGAGAGGGGCTCGCGGGCCTCGAGCTGGGCCTTGTTGCGCTCGAGGATCTGCTTCCAGACCGGCTCGGGGCGAGCCGGCTCCTCTTCCGGTCCCGGTGGCGCCACCGCCGCCGCCGCTGCACCCGTCTCCGGCGCCCGCACGGTGGGCTGGAGTCCGATGGCCTCCTCGGTGGGCGCGGCGCCCATCACTGTCGGGGCGATCGCCGGCTCGGGGCGGGTTGGGGCCTCGGAATCGCCGCAGAGCCGAGCCACGTGCTTGGTGGCGCGGCGGAGCTGGCGGATTCCGGCGATGGTGACCTGCTCATGGAGCTTGAGCGCCAGCACGTCTCCGGCCCGGAGGAGCTCGAGGAAAGCGCGACGATCGATAGCGAGGGTGAGGAGATCGCCGGCCTCCGAGCGCAGGGAGGCCGAGCGGGGCGCGTCGTCGAGCAGGGCGAGCTGCCCCACGAAGGCTCCGGGCCCGAGGACCGCCAGACGCTGCGGGGCGCCCCCTCCCTCGGCCAGCACCTCGAGGCGTCCTTGCAGGATCAGCCAGCAGGTCTCCCCACGCTCGCCCTCGCGGCAGAGCCAGGCTCCCTCCCGATAGCGGGTGGGCGCGGCCTTCATAGCGAGGCGCTGCAGCTCCTCGAGGGAGAGCCCGGCCAGCGAGCGGACGTCGCCGAGGTCCAGCTCCTCAATCCACGGCTCGCCCGGCCCCGAGGGCGGCGGGAGCGTCCGGGGTGCGCCCGCGAACGCGGTGGGCGGCGGAGTCGGCCGCCCCTGGGCCTCCGCGATGCGCCGGGTCGCCTTGCGCAGGCGCTCGGTGATGACCGCCGCGATGGCATCGACCAGGGCGACGGCCACACGGGGGCAGCGGCGCCGGAGGCGCAGGAAGCCCTGGCGGTCGAGCTGGTAGACCAGCCCGTGCTCGAGGGCCTCCACCTCGGCGGAGCGTGGCGCCGGATCCAGCATGGTCATCTCGCCGACCGTAGTACCGCTGCCCATTCGGTTCAGCTCGACACGCCCACCATCGTCCCGGGCGGCGTAGGCAGCGAACGTGCCCTCGACGATGATCGCCATAAACTCCCCGGGCTCCCCCTGGCGGAACAGGCGGGTGCCCCCGCGATAGCGGCGTGGCGTCACGCAGCTCACCAGGGCCCGGCGCCCCTCGGCGTCCATCGCACCAAAGAGGTCGGAGGCCTCGAGCACGTCCTCGAGGGTGCCGGCCGGGGGCAGCGCCTGGGCCGGGGCGGTGGGAGGCAGCGGGGTCGACCCGGCCTTTGCAGCGAAGCGCTCGAGGGCGTCCAGGGGGCGGCCCAGGGCAGCGATGGCCTGCTCGTGGGGCGGCTCGACATACTCGACGACGAGCCGATCCCGTAGGCCCCGCCACAGGGCGGTGTCCAGCTCCGGCGCCCGCTCTCCCAGCCGCGCGTGCAGGTCCAGGGCTGCCGTGATCGCGTGCTGGAGGTAGTGCTCAGCGAGGTCGCGGCTGGCCACCTCCCGCAGGAGGTCTTCCCCATCGTCCTCGCGGAAGGGCCGCAGGCGTACCAGGAGCGCCTTGAGCGCCATACGTCGCGAGGCGATGTCGCGCGCTTCGGCAGCGGAGCGGGGGGAGGACACGCCCGCCAGGGTATACTCGGGCTTGGGGCGCCGTCACCTCGTGCTCTCGCGGCCCATGCGCTACACTGCATCTGACCCCCGTGGCGCGGGCCCCGTCACCGCCCGCCTCCGAGCGGGGGCGCAACCACGGAGGCCGTCGTGAGCCAGGCCGCGTCGCTGGTCCCCCTGCTCCGCAAGTCCCGCTACTTCAGCGAGCTCCCCGATCCGATCCTCGCGCGCATCGCGCTGGTCTGCACCCGGGAGACCTTCGATCCCGGGGAGCTGATCATCCGCAAAGGCACGCCGGCGGACGCCATGTACATCATCGAGGCCGGCACGGTGGACGTGCTCGGCGAGGATCGGGCGACCGGCTCGGAGCGCCTCCTGCGCCGCCTCGGCGAGGGCGACTGCTTCGGGGAGATCGCCTTCCTCATCGGCAAGACCCGCACGGCCCACATCCGCGGCCACGACAAGGGTGTGCTGGTGAAGATGAATACCGGCAACTTCGAGGCGCTTGTCACCAAGGTACCGAGCCTGGCCCTCGCCATGTGCAAGAGCCTGGCCCGCTGGCTGGACACGGTGACCTCGAGCTCGGGCTCGCGCTTCGTGAAGATCGAGAAGTTCCCGTGGCAGGCGGAGCTGGTCTCGAAGCTCTCGGTGAAGCAGATCGAGTACTTCCGCGGCATCCTCCTGGCCCGGGACGGCAGCCGCCTCGTGGTCGGCATGATCGACCCCACCGACCTCGTGAAGGTCGACGAGCTCCGCAAGCTCTACCCCAAACACGCCATCGAGACCGTCGCTATCGCCGAGCGCGAGCTGAAGCACTTCATCGAGAAGGTGCTGCCCGGTGTGCTCAAGAAGCAGAAGCGGGCGGGCAAGGGCTCGGACTGATCAGCGCGGCTTAGGGCGCCCAAGCCGCCGCCAGTGCGCCTCGAGCCCCTCCCGGGCCCACCGTTCCCGCTGCGCCTCCGCCTCCTCGAGCGAGCGGTGCTTGTACACGCCGTGCGGGAACTGCCGGGGGCAGGTCGCTGCCGCGAAGGCCCAGACCTCGTGGATCGCGGCGAGGAGCCCAGGGCTGCCGGGCTCGTGCCACACCTCGTCGGGCATCTCCGAGACGTCGCGGTACTTGCGCACGGGCATCAGGAGCCCGCCTCGCTCTCGAGATCGAACGCTCGAGCGAGCGCGGCGGCGTCGATGCGGTCGCGGTCGCGCACCGTATCCCGCTTCATGCGGAAGAGCTGCCTCGGGGTGGCCACCGAGACCTCGGTGCCGTCCACGACGAGGCGGAGGCTCTCGAGCTCCTCGAACCGGAAGGCCTCGCCTAGCTTCGTGAGGATATCGACGTGGAAGCCGCCCGAAGGCGGCGCGTACTGGATGGCGGGGTACTCGCCCAGGAGATCCTCGGCTGTGATCTCCTCGATGCAGGGATCGTCGAAGACCGAGTCGAGCGCTCGGCGAAGGCGGGCGATGTTGTCGGCGGTGGGCTCGACGAAGAGGTCCAGGTCCTCGGTGGCACGGGCAAGACCCAGGAGGTTGACCGCCACGCCACCGAAGACCACGTAGCGGACACCTGCCTCCTCAAGCGCGGCGAGGACCCTCATCGTCAGGTCGAACTGCACGACGAGGAGCATTGGCACGGCCTGCCCGGGTGTCAAACGGACGAGGCCCGCGCGGGACCCCGGCATTTCCGGCCCCCGTGCGAAGCGAGTAGGGTGCGCGCGTGCGGACACATGTTCGCGGGGAGGGGACGATGGAGCGGCTCGGGCTGGGGATCGGTGTCGGGCTGGGGCTGGCTGTTCTGGCCCTGGCGTCTTGCTCGTCCAACGGGAGCGAC
>CAZEHU010000428.1:0-3828 GCA_964511605.1 uncultured Myxococcales bacterium | reverse complement strand
ATCGCGTGGGATCCATGACCCGCCCCACCGTGCGACGGGGCTCGTCGCACCTCTGCGTCCATCACCACGCTCAGCTCGCGGGCGCCGGCCTCCCGAAGGGCCGCCTCCACGTCGCCGCGGATCTTATCCTTGAGCGGACAAGCGGGGGTCGTCAGGACGACCCGCACACGGACGGCGTGGCCGCTGACGACGAGGTCTCGAATCATACCGAGGCTGACGAGGTCCCGGCCGAGGTCGGGATCCTCCACGGTCGAAAGGGCAGCGAGGACCTTCTCTTCAGTCAGGGCCATGGTCTCCTCCGGGTCGCGGGGGGGGCGCAAGCTAGAAACGCTGTGGGGCAGTGTCAACGTGGTAGCGTCCGGCGATGGAGCCTGGCGTCCCGATCTACCTGGATCACCATGCCACGACGCCCTGCGACCCCCGGGTTCTCGAGGCGATGGCGCCGTGGTGGATCGTGCAGGTGGGCAACGCCTCGAGCGTGCAGCACAGCGCCGGCCGGCGCGCCCACCGAGCCGTCGAGGAGGCGCGGCTCGAGGTGGCCGCGCTCATCGGCGCCTCCCCGAGGGAGATCGTCTTCACCTCGGGCGCTACCGAGGCGCTGAACATGGCGCTCAAGGGACTCTGGCTCGCTCGCGAACCCGGGCCCTGGCACCTCGTCGTGAGCAGCATCGAGCACAAGGCGGTGCTCGACGTAGCGGCGTGGCTCGAGGCACAGGGCGCGGAGGTCAGCCGCGTGGGGGTCGACGGGGAGGGACGCGTCGAACCCGAGGAGGTGCGTCGTGCCCTGAGGCCCTCGACACGCGCGATCGCGGTGATGGCGGCCAACAATGAGATCGGCACGCTCCAGCCGATCGCCTCATTGGCGACCCTGGCCAACGAGGCCGGGGCCGCGCTCGTGGTGGACGCGGTCCAAGCGGTGGGGCGGACACCCGTGGACGTGGGCTCGCTGGGTGTGGCCCTGCTCGCCCTGAGCGGCCACAAGATCTACGGACCCCAGGGCGTAGGTGCGCTCTACGTACGCTCACGGCCGAGGGTCCGACTCGAGCCCCTCTTGCACGGCGGCGGGCAGGAGCGAGGCCTGCGCTCCGGGACGCTGCCCGTGGCCGCGTTGGTAGGGCTCGGGGTGGCGGCGCGCCTGGCTCGGGAGGAGGGAGCCCGCGACGCCGAGCACACGCGTCGACTCGCCTCCCGCCTCCGCGAGCGCCTGACCACCGAGCTCGATGGCGTCGAGCTGAACGGCTCGTGGGAGGAGCGCCTGCCGAACAACCTCAACCTCAGCCTGCGGGGTGTACAGGCGGACGAGCTGCTCGGTGCCTTGGGGGAGGTCTGCCTGTCGAGCGGCAGCGCCTGCACCTCCGAGAGCCTCGAGCCGAGCCACGTCCTCCGGGCGCTCGGCCTGCCGGAGGCCCGGATCCTGGGCTCGATCCGCATCGGGCTCGGCCGCGGCACGACCCGGGAAGAGGTGGAGCGCGCGGCGGATCGGCTGATCGAGGTGGCCTCGCGCCTGAGGCGCTGAGGCCTACTGTCCAGCGAAGAGGCGGCGGGCGAACTTCCCATCGAGGCCGGCGTCCTCGATGCGCCGGGCCGCGCCCGGGATGTCGTACTCGAGGCGGACGTGGCGAAAGGTCTCCTGCTCGGTATCGAAGAGCCCGAAGCAGAGGCGGTTGTCCCGATCGCGCGGCTGACCCGTGGAGCCGACGTTGATGATGAACTTGCGGTCGTCGCCGGTCCCCTCGAGGGGACGCCCGCTGACGTCCTTGGCCTTCCGCGGCCCCACCCTATACGCATTGGTCAGGTGGCTGTGGCCGATGAAGTTCCAGCCCCGGAGCTTGTCGTAGACCTGGGTGTGAGCCTGCGCGTCCTTGGTCTGGACCACGTAGAAGAAGCCCGAGGGGCGGATCGGCGCCGAGTGGAAGAAAGCGGCCGTCTCGATCACGTGGGTATAAGGCAGGCTGTAGAGCCAGCGGAAGTTCTCGGCGGTGAGCTGGCGCCGCGTCCAGAAGATCGCCTCGCGCGCGGCCGGGTAGTAGTAGTCCGTGTCCATCACCCCGACGACCGCCGCGTCGTGGTTTCCCATGAGGGTGACCCGGCAGCGCTCGCGGACGATGTCGCAGCAGCGATTGGGATCGGCGCCGTAGCCGACCACGTCCCCGAGGCAGAAGACCTCGTCGACTCCCTCCCGATCGATCCAGTCGAGGGCGGTGCTGAGGGCCTCGTGGTTCGAGTGCACGTCGCTGATGATGGCGAGCTTCATGGACCGGAGGATAGGGCGGGCGGGGGCGCCTTGCCAGTGCCGGGTCTCGCCGCCTCGCGAAGGTGCTCGAGCCAGGCGCGCCCTCGGGGCGTCGCGCGGACCCAGATCGCCCCCTTCGCGCTCTCGAAGACGCGGACCCAGCCGGTGGGCGTATAGCCCCGGGGCCACACCGGGTGCTGGTGGACCACGATGTCCACGTCCCAGCGCTCGTAGATCGCTTCGATGGCCGGACCCTGGCCGGGCTCCTGATGCTTCGAGCGATCGTAGACGTGGGCGAGGGCGTCGGTGACCTCGCGCGGGTAGTTGCCGCGCCCATCGGACGCTACGCGAGCGCCCGGGGAGAGCCGCCAGAGCAAGTAGCCGCCCCAGTTGGCCTGGCAGAAGATGTGGCCCTCGAAGCCGGTGGCCTCGAGGAAGCGCGCCTCGGCGACGGGGAAGCGGGCGGTCTCGAGGGGGGGGCCCTCGAAGGCGCGGGCCCAGGCGGCGGCGAGCGTCCCGTGCTGGGCCGTGATGTTGAACTGCCAGCCTGTGGCGAGGAGCGCCGCGCAGATCAACGCGAGGAGGCCCTTCTGGACGCGCTCCACCCCTTGGCCATCGAGCCGCGCCTGGAGCTCGGCCCAGAGCGGCGGACCGAAGAGCATGAGCTGGAAGATCGCGATCCAGACGAAGCGCACCGAGCGGTGGGTGAGCACCACCAGCGCCAGCCCGAGCAGTGCCCTCCAGGGAGTCCTGAGGCCCCCACGAGCCATCGCGACGGCCCAGAGTCCCGCGCCGATCGTCGGCGCCCATCCGGCGAGCCAGTGCCCGGCGAGGCCAGAGCCACCGGCGATCTCGAGGAAGTGCCAGGAGGGGAACCACTCCCCGATGGCGTGCTCGGTGCCCTCCAACATCGCGAAGGCCTGGAGATTCCCGCGCACGAACTGCGGGCTGACGAGGGCGACCGCGGCGGCCGCCCCCCACCACAGCGTGGCCTCGAGCCACAGACCACCCACCTCATCCTCTTCGCCGGGGAGGAGCCGCGCGAGCACAGCGCCCGCCGGCAGGGTGCCGGCCGCGATGAGGAAGAGCAGGGCGCCTCCGGCGTGCAGGTTTGCCCAGATCCCTACGAGCAGGGTCGTCCCGGCGAGGGCCACCCGATCGAGGGCTCGTGGGCCCCCTTGGAGCCACGGCCACAGGATCGCCCACATCACCAGGTTCACCACGTGTGGGCGGGCGCGGATGCGATCCTCGAAGAGCACGATCAGCCCGAGGGTCACAGCCAGCGACGTCAGAGCGCCCCAGCCGAGGCGCAGGCGTGCCCCGGCCCAGAAGAGGGCGAAGCCGAGCAGCATCGCCGCGGCGTGGGCCCACTTCACCAGCTCGAGGCCGCCGAGCTCGGCGAGGAGGTGGACCAGCACCTCGTAACCCCACTGGAAGGTCACCCAGGTGCGATCCGGGTCGAGGGCGCTGAAGATGTCGGTCTCCGGGATGCCCTCGCGGACGAACCAGCGCCCTGCCGCGATGTGCCAGAACACGTCGATGTCCCAGATGGGGCGCGCCACCCAGAGGCCCGCCAGGAGGCCCAGGGCGAGGAG
>CAZEHU010000427.1:0-3828 GCA_964511605.1 uncultured Myxococcales bacterium | reverse complement strand
GATCACAATGTCGCCGACGCGCAGCATGGACACCCACGTCCTCCTTGGACCGAGGCTCACACCAGTGAGGGGCAGCTCGGACCACTGGTGCGCTCAATACCCCCCGGACTTGTCTCCATCGACCCCGGCGCATGCCAGACGCGCACGGCGGACCCGCCCCAAGGCCCCTGCCCCGCCCCCGCTCCACCGCGCCAGTGGACGCGCCGGCGCTCTTCGAGTGCCCGGCCATCACCGCCCGGCGCGCCCGCCAGGGGGAGAGGAGCGGAGCAGCCCGGCCGACTCCCCTTGGCCGCCGCATGAGAGGAGATCCCTTTCGTGGACCGCGCCCACCCAGGGCAGCGGCAACCTGGGTTCATCACGAACGAGAGCGCTGCTCACCGGGCGCGCACGCTGGATGCAAAGGCCCCGAACGTGGGAGGCTCGCGCCGTGCCGACGCCACCGCCCAGTCCCGACGGACCCGCCCTCCAGGGCCCCCTGCCCGGCCCCCGCTCCACCGCCCTGGTGGACGTGCTCGCCCGCTACGAGTGCCCGGCCATCACGGCGCGCCGTGCGCGGCAGGGGGAGAGCCGCGGCGTCGGAGCCGACCCCATCGTGTGGGCGCGGGCGGAGGGAGCCCTCGTCTGGGACGAGGACGGCAACCGCTTCGTCGACCTGACGGCCGGCTTCGGGGTGGCCCTGGTCGGACACGCCCACCCGCAGGTGGTCCGGGCAGTACAGGAGCAAGCAGGGACCTTGCTCCACGGCATGGGGGACGTCTTCCCGAACGGGCCGCGCATCCGGCTGATGGAGCGCCTCGCGGCCCGAGCGCCGGAGGGCCTCGACCAGATCCTCCTGGGCACCAGCGGCTCGGACGCGGTGGAGGCGGCCCTCAAGACCGCCCGCCTCGCGTCGGACCGCCCGGGGGTGCTCGCCTTCTGGGGCAGTTACCACGGCTTGAGCTACGGGGCCCTGGCCGCCACCGCGTACAAGGGGGACTTCCGCGCGCCCTTCGCCGACCAGCTCGGGGGGCACATCACACACCTGCCCTACGGCTGCGACCCGGCCCTCATCCACGAGCTGCTCTCGGGCCCGGCCACGGGGGGCGAGCGCATCGGGGCGATCCTGGTGGAGCCGATCCTCGGCCGAGGGGGCGAGGTGGTGCCCCCAGCCGGCTGGCTCCAGGAGCTCCGCACCCTCTGCATGAAGCACGGCCTCGTACTGATCTTCGACGAGGTCTTCACCGGCCTCGGCCGCACCGGGACATGGTGGGCCGGCGAGGCGGAGGGGGTCACCCCCGACGTGCTCTGTGTCGGCAAGGCCCTCGGTGGCGGCATGCCCATCAGCGCCTGCCTGGCCCGACCCGAGGTCATGGCCGCTTGGGGCATGAGCGAAGGGGAGGCGATCCACACCCAGACCTTCCTCGGCCACCCGGTGAGCGCCGCGGCCGCCCTGGCGACCCTCGACGTCCTCGAAGCGATGGACGCACCGTCGCGAGCAAGCGCATTGGAAGCCGCGGTCCGAACGCGCTTCCCCGAGCGGGTCCGCGGTCGCGGCGCCATGCTCGGCATCGAGGCCGGCGACGCGCACGCGGCGGCCCGCGTGACGGGCGCGATGCTCGAGGCGGGCTACCTCGTCCTGCCCTCCGGCGTCCACGGGGACATCGTCGGCCTGACGCCACCGCTGGTCCTCTCCGACGCCCAGCTCGGCGGTGCGCTCGACGCGCTCGAGGCGGCCCTGGGGGGCATCGGTCCGCCCCCGTGATCCCCGCCTCCGAGCGCGACTCCCTCTGGCTGGACCTGAGCCGCTTCGTCGAGCGCCCCGAGGCGTACGACTTCGATGCGCTCGCGCTCCGGGCCGTGCAGGTCCAGGCGAAGCAGGTGCCGGCCTACGGGCGCCTCGTCGAGGCCTACGGAGGCCCGCCCTCCCACTGGCGCGAGGCCCCGCTGGTCCCGACGGACCTGTTCCGGGAGCTCGACCTCAGCGCGGGCGAGCCGCCGGTCGCGACCTTCCGGACCAGCGGCACGACGGTGGGCCGCCGCGGCGTGCGCCGCGTCCCCGACCTGAGCCTGTATCACCTCGCGATGGTGGCTCCCTTCGTCGAGCACGTCCTGGCCGGCGATCGCACAGCCCGGCCCTGGCTCGCCCTGGTGCTGGACGAGCCGGACAGCTCCCTCGGGCACATGGTGCGAGAGCTCGGTCAGGGGCTGGCCTCTCGAGTGCGCTGGGCCCTGGACCGGGACGGCCTCGATGCAAAGGCCGCCCTCCGAGCGCTGGCCACCGACGAGCCCCTGATCGTCCTGACCACCGCTTTCGGTCTGGTGATGCTGCTCGACTCGCTCGGGCCACGCGTGCCGCGCCTGCCGGCCGGCTCACGCCTGATGCTCACCGGCGGCTTCAAGGGTAGGAGCCGCGAGGTGGCCGAGGACGAGCTGCTGCGAGAGCTCCAGGAGCGGCTCGGCCTCCCCCCGGCGGCCGTGATCGGAGAGTACGGGATGACCGAGCTCACCTCGCAGGCCTACGCTCCCGGCGCGGGAGAGCCCTTCGTCTCGCCGCCCTGGCTGAGGCTGCGGGTGGTGGATCCCGCCGACCTCGTCGATCAGCCCCCCGGCACCGAGGGACTCGTAGCCTGCTTCGACCTGATGAACCTCGACAACGTGTCGGCGATCCTCACGGGGGATCGGGGGGTGCTCGACCCTGGGGGCGGGCTGCGGCTCTTGGGGCGTGCGCCCGGCGCGGTCCTCCGAGGCTGCAGCCTGGGCGCCGAGGAGCTGATGCTCCCATGAGCGGATACCCCCTGGCGGCCCTCTTCGACCTGGACCACGGGCCCGGCCATCGCTTGCTCTGGGCCACGAGGGCCATGGGCTTCTCCGAGGCTGTGGCTCGCGCGGGGCTGAGGGCGGAGCTGGACGCCTGGCGCGAGGGGCAGTGGCCAGCCCCCCCCTGGGGCGAGGCCGAGCGCGTGCTGATCATCGCGGCTCGCACGCTGCCGGTCAGCGCGATGCGCCATGTGGCGGTCGCGCGGAGAGCCGGCCAGCGTGTGCACCTCCGCACCGCGAGCGGGCAGGAGACCTTGGGCTGGGCCATCGCGGCGGCGGACCCGGAGGTGGAGGTCCGGGAGTTCCGCTCCGACGACCAGGAGGCCCTCGACCGGGCCATCGCCGAGGTGGACGCGGTGGCGGTGCTGGGCAGCGACGCGACCGTCCAGGCCGTTCGAGCGCGGGTGCCAGAGAGCAAGGGCTTCCGCGGCTTCGGGCATGCCCTGAGCGCCGCGTGGCTCGGGACCCTCGAGCTCGACGCCCTGCGCGGCCTCTCCCGGGACCTCATCGCCTGGGACCAGGCGGGCTGCCTGAGCCCCCAGGTGGCCTGGTCGAAGGCCCCCGTGCTCGAGGCCATCGACAAGCTCGCGAGCCAGGTGATCCGCATCGAGGAGCAGCTCCCGATGCTGGTGAGCCCGGAGCGCCACCAGGCGCACCACACCGCACGCGCGCTCGGGACCGCGATGGGCGGCAAGGTGATCATCACCTCCAACACCCACCTGGTCGCCCTGCCCGACCCGACCTTCCGGCCGAGCCCTGGATTCCGCACGCTCTACGTGCTGCCCATGAAGGGCGCGAAGCCTCAGGCGCTGGGCCGCCACCTGGCCTGCTTGGGCGTCTCGGGCAGGCCGCCGCGAGGCCTCGACAAGCGCGTGCGGATCTGTCGACTCGGCCAGATGCAGCGCCCCCCTCTGTCCTGGATCCACCGCTGAAGCGCCTCCTCCCCGAGGCCGAGGCGACCTTCTTCGGGGGCCTCATCCTGGGCCTGGCCTGGCCCTTGGCCCACGTCCTGGGCACCTACCAGTGGACCTG
>CAZEHU010000426.1:0-3836 GCA_964511605.1 uncultured Myxococcales bacterium | reverse complement strand
GTTCGGCAGCTCGGGCGCCCTCCTCGAGGAGACCCTCTCGCTGTCCGCCTCGACGGTAGAGGTCCCCGCGATCCAAGCGGAGAGCCTCGGGGCCGGGGCCCGCGGGGCCGGCGCCGTGCCCGGCTGGGCCGAGGGCGCGACCGCCGTGACGCGACCCGAGCCTGGTGCGCGCAGCGCGCCCCGGGCCATCGACATCCAGAGCAACGCGTCCGGGCTCTCCGACCTGCTCCGAGATGTGGCGCGCGCCACCGAGGGGGCCACCAGCCTCCTCGAGGGGATGGGGCGCGTGCTCGAGGTGGCGCGCATGGCCACCAGCGCCCGCGCGATCACCATCCTGCTCGAGGGCAATCGCGGGGAGTGGGCCGAGCTCTGTGGCGGGCGCTTCGACGCCGCGACGGATGACGCCTCCCCCATCCCGGAGGGAGCCCACGTCCCGGCGATGCCGGGCCTCAGCCGGGCCGCGGTGGAGTCCGCGGCGGACAGTCGCCGGGCGGTGAGCATCCGCGAAGGCTCCGGCGAGCTCGTGACGATCTACGCCCCCTTGGCGGGCACCTCCTCCACGTGGGCGGTCCTCTGCGCCTCCGTCGGCGAGGACGCCCCGCAGGATGCGATGGCCCGCCTGGGGGTCATCGCCGCCCAAGCGGCGCTCCTCCTCGACCACGCCGGCGCCCCCGCCACCACCGTGAGGCGGAGTCGCGATCCCTAGATGTCCGACCTCTCCTCAACGGAGGAGAGGCTCGAAGAAGGCCCCGACCAGGGGGCGCAGGGCGGGATCCACGTAGTCGAAGTTGAAGCCGCGATCGTTGAGCTCCCAGAACCGCCGCTCCTGCACGGCGAGCAGGGCGTCGCGGATGTCGACGAGCTCCTCCTTGGGGGTCTCGCGCATGTCCTGGCGGATCCGGTGGGCCAGGGCTCCTTGGCTCCGCGACAGGAAGAACGCCCCCAGGAGCGCCTGGGCCTTCCGCACCCCCTGCAGGGCCATCGCTTCGCTCTTGGTCTCCGGCTCCTTGTCGAAGGTGAGGAAGAGATCGAGCAATCCGTCCACCAGCGCCGGCTGGGTCTCGTACGCGCGCTCACAGAGGATACGGAGGTCGTGCGCGACCGTGACCGCGACGAAGTTCATGCCCGAGGCGTTGGCGATGCGCCCGTAGTAGACGAGGTACTCGGCGATGCGTCCGGCTGTGGCCGGATCCTCTTCGATCAGCTCGGCGGCGAGGGTGCGGTAGCGCTGCAGGATGCTGAAGACCGCGCGGGTGCTGCCGGCGTTGAGCGCGTGGCGCACGTAGGTATTGAAGAAGCGGATCGCCACGGCCAGGCCGGCCTCGTCCCCGCGGATGCGCGCGGCGTGGCCGAAGTGCTGGGCCGCCATCGCCAGGTGGCTGACCAGCTCGCCGAGGGGGCCGAAGGTGCGCCGCTCCACCACCTCGAGCTCCATGAAGATCCGGGTCTCGAACCAGGTGCCATCCGCGACGATGGCATCGTAGAGGTCGTCGGAGATGCCCGGCAGCACGTCGCGCTCCACCTGACGCCAGCTCGCCGGAAGATCGTCCTTGAGGCCGCTGTAGGCGAGCGCCACGTCCTCGAGGGCCTGCACCCCGTAAAGCGCGACGCCCCGATCCGCCTGGCTCACCGCCATCAGGCAGGCGTCCGCGATGCGCTCCACCGCTTGGTTCGTCCGGGCCCGGGCCTGAGCGACCTGGGCCTCGGTCGGCGAAGGGAGAGAGCCGATCCACGCCAGGGCCGAGCTGGCCTCGAGGCACATCTGTCGAACGATGTTGTCCGGCTTCAGGAACTCCAAGACGTGGGCGAAGTAAGGCACCAGCATTCCGATGGCGCCGACCGCCAGCACCAGCCCCATGATCACGGGGAGGAGCGGGAGGCTCTCGACCCCCACGAAGGAGGGCAGCACCACCACGTAGATGGTAGCGCCCACCAGGAAGCTGATAGCGAAGACGTTGACCCGATCGCGCAAGAAGACGTCGATGAGCTGCGGCGAGTAGCGCTGCGAGGCGAGCTGTACGACGATCGCGACCACGGTCAGCGACAGGCCGAGGACCGCGGCCATCACCTCGCCGAGGGAGGCCAGCGCCCGCGCCAGGCCCCCCTGATCGATCGCCGTCTCGGACAGCTCCGTCCACTGCACGTCCCCGATCAGGATCACGTCCATGACCAGCCCGACCGCGAGCAGGCCGAGCCCCGCGCCGACCACGGCGAAGAAGAGCCCGAAGGGCCCACGACGAGCGTCAGGTCGGGTCTTCGACAGCGGGTGCTCCTGGGTTCAGGCGGTCAGAGGGACTGGATGAGGACCGCGTCGTCTTCGAAGAGCGGGATGAGGAGCCGCCCCCGGAGGTCGTCGACGCCGATGTCGGCCGGCGCCTTCACGCCCTCGACGAGGGGAATCATGGTACCCGCAAGGGAGCCCGCGTACACCGTCGAGCTCTCCCAGCTCGACACGACCACCCTCCCATCCCTCAGGACCGCGACGCCGTCCAGGGCGCCGGCCGGTGCTCGCCGCATCAGGACACGCCTCCCGCCCTCGATCGCGTACATCTCCCCCGTGCCGAAGGTCACGACCCAGAGCTTGCCTCCATAGTGGAGCAGGCCGTTGGGCCGCCCCAGCGAGGGATCCTTCACAAGGGTCGAGACCTCGCCCGCCGCGTCGATCCGGTAGATCGCGTCGGTCCCGGAGGGCACGAGGCCCCCATCGGGTCCGGCCTTCATGCCCGTGTCGGAGACCCACACACCACCGCCGGGGGCCGGGACGAGGTCGTTGAGGAAGGTGGCGCCCTCGATGGCGATAGCGCCGCTTGGCCTGCCGGTATGCCGATCGAAGAGGCGTACGTGATCGAGATCCGCGACGTAGAGCAGCCCCTCCGAGAAGGCCATGCCCTTGGGAGCGTTGAGCGTGACGCCTCTCGCGGTGCCGTCGATCCACTCGAGCGCCGCGACGGAACCGTCTACGTGGAGCCGGGAGATGAAGCCGTTGCCATCCGCCGCCAGAGGCGAGCCGTTGATGTTGCTGACCAGGTAGAAGCCATCCGCCTCGTCGTGGAGCACCGACTCGGGCGTCTGGAACCCGACACCCTCGACCCTCAGGGCCATCCTCGCGATCGTCTCCGCCTCGCCGGACGTAGTACCCGGCAGCGATGCGGGGTGATGGAAGATCGGGCGCGCCGCCGCCCGCGCGGTGGAGGCCGTCGAGTCCTCGGCCTCGGCGGCAGCCCTCGGCTTCGCAGCGACGAGCCCTCCCTCGATCTTCGCCTTGGTGGCAGCCGGCTCCGCCTTCGCGACGGCAGGCTCTCCCGCTCCGGCGGCGACGGTCGCTGGAGGCTCGATGGCCGCCGGACCCGCTGGTGCTTCGCTCGCGGGGGGGGGCGGCGGCCTCTCGCACGCGCCGAGGCCGAGGGGGGTCGTCACCAGACCGAAGAGCATAGCGATGCGGAACATCACGGCCTCCCGGCTCCACCCGAGGGGCGGTGGAGCAGCGTGTGGAGTCAGAGTGATGCGGAAAGGTAGAACATGGCAAAGGGACATGCACGCGTTTGACCCCTCCCCCTTCCCCGGCGGACACTCGCGGCCCGAGGTCTCGCACCTCCACGCGGGACCGTTGGAGCCCAAGCGATGTTCAGAAGATGGTGCTTCCCCCTCGTCACGGCGCTGACCGTCGCCCTCTCGGCCGGCGCGCTCGGCACGGGCTGTGCGACGCTCAACGCGGAGCAGAAGAAGGAGTACGAGCGCCTCGGCCAGCGTGAGAGGGAGCTCTCGAAGAAGCTGGCGGCCGCCAAGAAGGAGGCCGACCGGCAGTATCGGCGCGCCTCCAAGTTCGATACCAAGAC
>CAZEHU010000425.1:0-3845 GCA_964511605.1 uncultured Myxococcales bacterium | reverse complement strand
GAGAGCCCGAATCGCTTCTTCCGACGCTTCGACCGCTGGAGCCTCCTCGGTCGAGGGATCCGGGGGCTGATCGTGGTCCTGGTGCTCCTGGTGATCATCGGGGGTGGCACCGCCAGCCTGGCCTGGGCCACCGCCTCCGGCACGCTCTTCACCCCGCTGAAGCCTGGCCCCAAGGCCCCCGCGACCCACGTCGTCAGGACCCACGGCTGGGGCGGCTTCTACTACCTCGGTGGGCGCCGGCACTTCGGCGGCGGCGGGCGTATCCATTGATCCCGGGGCGGAGCGAGGGCCCGGGGTGAGCGGCGTCGATCCCGATGCCTGGGGCCTCGAGCTCGGGCACAAGGGCAGCCTGCGCGGTACCGAGATCGAGGTGCTGGGCTGGGCTCGCTGGCGCACCCACGACGGCTACACCTACTGGGACATCACGACCCGCACCTCCGACGCGGAGCGCTGGTCGATCGAGGTGGACCAGGGGCATGCGCTCCTCCTGCGCCACCTCGATCCTGATCCCGCGTGGACCGATCCCCTCGGACACTTGGACGGTGATCGCATCGAGCTCATGGGCCGGCGCTGGGTCTGGCCCCAGAACCGTGCCCGCCTCGAGCACGTGCGAGGCGAGTACTGGAAGGACCTCGAGAAGGGCGATCGGGAGATCGGGCGGAGCTTCTACAAGGCCCCGACCGTCATCTCGGCCAGCCGCGAGGTCCAGGACTCGGAGTGGGAGTGGAGCCAGGGCATCTACCTGGACCGCGCCGAGGCGGAGGAGGCCCTGGGCTGCTCGCTGCCGCCCGCCACCGAGCCCCACCCGGCCCGGCCGATCCCCTATCGCTCGTGGACGCGGCTCTTCAAGCGCCTCGCTTTCGTCTGTGGGCTCGCGGGCCTGATCGTCGCGCTCGCGGTCGACAGCCCGGGCGGAACGAAGCTGTTCACAGAGCAGGTGCCGGCCTCCACGTCCACCGGCGAGACCTTCGTCGGCCTCATGGATGTGGACCGCCCCGTGGTCGCCGGGCTCCAGGTCCGGGCGCCGCACCTCCACCAGACCTGGGCCTTCGTGGAGGCCTCGATCACCACCGTGCCGCCGGCCGACGCGGATCCGGAGGACTTCGAGCCGACGGTGCTCGGCAAGCTCGCCAGCGAGCTGAGCTACTACGAAGGCTACGACTCGGATGGCAAGTGGACCGAGGGGGCGCTGCAGTCCGCCGAGGGGTTCCAGCTCGCGCCCGGGAGCTACATGGTGCACCTGGGCTGGGAGATCGATCCCCGCCAGTCGCTGCCCTTGCAGATCCGGGTCGAGGTGCTCGAGGGCTACCGGGACACCACCCTGCTCATCTTCTGGAGCATCGTGCTCCTGGTGATCGCGCTGATCCTCTGGCTCGTGCACAAGGCCGCCTGGCACGCGGTGCTGGTGGAGGCGGGGCTGCGCGAGGAGGAGGACGACTGATGGGACTCTTGGGTTGGATCATCGCCGGCGCGGTGCTCTTCGCCGGCGCGGTGGCCCTCAGCCGGCGCCAGAAGCAGAAGGTCCTCGAGGCCAAGCGCGCCGACGAGCAGCTCCTGCTCGAGGACAGCCAGCGCATCCTGGACCTCCAGATCGGCGATGCGATCGAGTACTTCGGCTCCACCTGGCTCGTCGACTCCACGCTGCTCTACGACGAGGAGGGCACGGTCTGGAAGACCTACCTCCTCGGCGGCGCGGACGATGGCAAGGATCGCTGGCTCTCGGTCGAGGACGACGATCGACTGGAGGTCAGCCTCTTCGAGGTGCTGCCGCCGGGCACGATCCCCATCGCCGATCCAGCGCCCCCGAGCCTGACGGTCGGGGAGCTGACCTTCCACCTCGCGGACAAGGGCTCGGCCCGCGTGCGCAAGCGCGACGACAAAGGCACCCGAGACCGCGGACAGTGTCGCTACGCCGACTACGAGGGGCCCGACGGGGCCCACCTCTCCGTCGAGTGGTGGGGCGAGGCGCCGGAGACGGCCCTCGGCCAACGCCTCGACCCCGACAGCCTGATGATCCTTCCCGGGAGCTAGCCCATGCCCGCCATCCCCCTCGCCGCCCTCAACGTAGACCTGCTCATCGAGTCCTTGATCTACGCAGGGGTGTCGGTGCTCTTCCTCGCCCTGGTCTTCGTGCTCTTCGTCAAGGCGATGCCCTTCAGCGTGCGCAAGGAGATCGAGGTGGACCAGAACACCTCCCTCGGCATCATCATGGGCTGCCTGATCCTCGGCCTCTGCTACATCATCGGGCGCACCTTCGGAGGATGAGCGGGGCGGACCCGGGAGCCCGCACGGTGGGCCTCCGCCGTGTGGTGCTGCTCGGCTCCGTCCTCCTGGTCGCCGCCTGCGGCCTGGCCTACGAGGTCCTGGGCGCGGCGGTCTCCACCTACTTGTTGGGGGATGGGGTCCTGCAGTTCTCCCTGGCGATCGGGATCTTCCTGAGCGCCATGGGCTTGGGGAGCTGGCTGAGCCGCTTCGTACGCGAGCGCCTCGTCCGCACCTTCATCCAACTCGAGGCGGCGGTGGCGCTGCTCGGCGCGATCATCGCCCCGGGGCTGCTCTTCGCGTACGTTCAGGGCTGGGCCTACGTGCCCTCCCTGGTGGTGGTCCTGGGCAGCATCGGCGTGCTGACGGGCATGGAGATCCCCATCGTGCTCCGCCTCCTCGAGCGCGAGGAGTCCCTTCGTGTCGCCGCCTCCGACGTGCTCGGGCTCGACTATGCGGGCGCGCTGGTGGCCTCGCTCCTGGTGCCGATCGTGCTCGTCCCTTCGATCGGCACCATCGGCGCGGGTTTCCTCTTCGCGCTCGCCAACCTCGGCGTCGCGGCCCTCTGCCTGCGCGCCTTCCCGGAGGCCACGCGCACCCGCGCCTCCCGGCGGGCGTCCTTCGCCGGTCTCGCTGTGGCGGCCCTGGCGGTGACGGTGGGCCTGGGCACGAGCGAGGCCCTGAGCCGAGCCCTCGAGCGGGACCTGTACCAGGATCCCGTGGTCTACTCGACGGACACCCCCTACCAGCGGATCGTGCTGACACGGTGGCGCGGCGACATGCGCCTCTTCCTCAACGGCTCGCTGCAGCTCTCCTCCCGAGACGAGTACCGCTACCACGAGGCGCTGGTGCACCCAGCCCTCGCGGCGGCTCCGCGGCGCGGGCGCATCCTGCTCCTCGGTGGTGGCGACGGGCTGGCGGTCCGCGAGACCCTCCGCTGGCCCGGGGTGGAGTCGATCGACCTCGTCGATCTCGATCCGGAGGTCACCCGCCTCGCGCGCACGCACCCGGACCTCGTGGAGCTCAACGAGGGCGCCCTGAACGATGCGCGCGTCAGGGTGCACGCCAGCGATGCCGTCGAGTGGCTCGAGCACTTCGAGGGGGCGCCCTTCGATGTGATCCTCATGGACCTGCCGGATCCCTCGACCGCCTCGCTCTCCCGGCTCTATGCCCGCTCGAGCTTCCGCCTGGTGGCCCGCCACCTGGCCGGCGACGGGGTGCTGGTCAGCCAGGCCACGAGCCCCTTCTTCGCCCGCGAGGCGTTCTGGTGCATCGCCGACACCCTCCACGGCGTGCCGGCCGGCGGCCGCGGGGGACCGCCCCTGAAGGTCACGCCCTATCGCGTGACGGTGCCGAGCTTCGGCCTCTGGGGCTTCGCTCTGGCCAGCGCTCGCACACCGGACCTGGAGCGCCTCGACATCATCGTGCCCACACGCCACATCACCTCGACCACCCTGCCCTCGCTCTTCGCCCTGCCGCCGGACGAGGGCCGGCCGGAGGGGGAGCCCTGCGTGAACCGCCTCAACGACGCGGTGCTGGCCCGGGTCTATCGGGCCGGGTGGGAGCGCTTCGGAGAGTGAAAC
>CAZEHU010000424.1:0-3847 GCA_964511605.1 uncultured Myxococcales bacterium | reverse complement strand
ATCGGGGCGAGAGCGAGGCTTTGAAGGCGTTATCGGCGTACTCGGTGACCGGCAGGCCGAATTGATCGGCCATCGCCTGGAGGAGCATGCCGTTGCCGGCGGAGCACTGGTTTGAGAGCTTGAAGTTCCGGATGTCGCCCTTGTGCAGGAGGAGCACCTTGATGTCCTGGCCGCCGATGTCGCAGATGACGTCCACGTCCCCGAAGGTGCTGACGGCGCTCATCATGTGGGCGACCGTCTCGACGATGTTCACGTCGGCCTTCACGCTCTCCTCGAGCACGTCGGCGGCGTAGCCCGTCGCGCCGAAGCCCACGATCTCGAGGCGCGCGCCGAAGCCCTCCACATCGTCGCGGAAGGCGCGGAGCATGTCCTTGGTGTCCTGGATCGGGTTGCCCTTGGAGAGCGTGTACTGCTTGGCGAGCAGTCCCCCCTCCTCGTCCATCAGCACCGCCTTCGAGGAGGTGGAGCCCCCATCGAGGCCGATGACCGCGCGCACCACCTCGCCCTCCCCGAAGGTGGCGGGCACGAAGCGCGGGATCCTGTACCGCTCGCGGAAGGCCTCGAGCTCCGCTTCGTCCTCGGCGAGAGGGGGCCCGGCGGAGTCACCGAGCTTGGCCTTGCGCCCGTGCAGGACGAACTCGCGGAGGGGGGCGAGGCCTCGGTAGATCCCGACCGCCGCCGGCTCGTGCAGTCCGTAGAGGACCGCTCCGTAGGCGGCATAGAGCTCCGCGTTGTCCGGTACGAAGACCAGCTCCTCGATGGGCACGTCTCTCGGATAGTCGTAGCCGCGGTCGCGCCACGTCTCCGGGATGCGGAGGCGCCAGCACTCCTGGAGGAAGGGCAGGTAGGTATTGGGTCCTCCCAGGAGGAGCACCCGATGCCGGAGCGTATTGCCGCGGGTGAGCACGCTCAGGTTCTGCATGACGATGGCGTCCGCGAGGGAGCACATGACCTCCGGCGAGGGGATGCCCGACTTCACCAGGTTCACGATGTCGGTCTCGGCGAAGACCCCGCACTTGGCCGCCACGTGGTGGAGCTTCGTGGGGTCGAAGCGGAGGCGGCCCACCTCCTCTGCGGGCATGCCCACCTTGATCATGCACTTGTCGATGGTGGCGCCCGTGCCCGAGGCGCACTTGTCGTTCATCGAGGTGATGGCCTGCTTGTCGCCGCCCTCGGAGGCCTTGAAGATGATGATCTTCGCGTCCTGGCCGCCCAGCTCGACCACCGAGCCCACGTCTGGATGCAGGCTCTCGACGGCCATCGTGACCGCGTTGACCTCCTGCACGAACTTGGCGCCGAGGTGGGGGGCCAGGGGCGCCGCCCCCGAGCCCGTGACGAAGAGGCGGATGTCCGAGGTGGCGACGGAAGGGAAGGCGTCCCCGATGCGGACCATGAAGTCCACGACGCACTCGGGCTGCCGGGTCTCGTGGCGCTGGTAGTCGTGCCAGAGGATCTCCCGGCTCTCCGGATCCACGACCGTCGCTTTGACCGTGGTCGAGCCCACGTCGATGCCGATGACGATCGGCGCGGTCCGCGATGCGCCGGCCACAGGGCCCGGCGACCCCATAGGGGAATGCTGATCCATCGCTGCTCTCCCAGGCGCCGGGTGTGCGCCCGCCCCCGGAGGGGCTATGTCCCCGCGAGGGCCCACCTCGAAGTGGAGTAGACTGTTCGTTCAGTCCATTCCATGTAGCGTGCGCCAGCGGCCGCGTCAACCCGTGCGAAGGCTCTCCAGCCGGTCCTCGACCTCCCACGTCCGCGCGTGTCCCCGCACGTAGTCCCAGTCCAGGCCGGGGAGAGCACAGAGGCCGAGGAGATCGATGCGGTCCTTGGGCCGCCACGCGATGAGCTTCAGGACGATCAGGTCCTCCGGCGTCGCGATTCGAGGCTGACCGGGGCCGGCCTGCCCTGCTGCTCTCTCGAGGAGCTCCCGCTGGATCGACGTCTTCGCGGTCTGCAACTCCAGCGGCGTGGGATCGTCGGGGTGCTGGTAGCGTACGAAGTCCAGCCCGGATGGCTGATCCTCGCCGTGGGCGTGCTCGCGGACCCAGCCGGCTGCGGCCAACGCCTCCTCCATGCGCTCGAGACCGGCCGGGTCCGAGGCCACAGTGGCATCGAGGTCCGCGGTGAACCGAGGCTCCAGCCAGGAGTTCACCGCGTGGCCTCCGATCACGGCATAGAGTACGCGGGAGGACTCGGCGGCAGCGTGGAGAGCTGCCAGGGCGGCCCCGAGGGCGGCGGTGGGCTTGGTCAAGGGTCGACCAGACCGAGCGCCCGGGCACGGGCATAGAACGCGAGCACCCCGGAGTCGTCCGGCTCCTCCGGGGCCACCGACGCACGATGTGCCCTGTACAGACGCTCCGCTGCCGCGAGGCGCTCTTCGAGCGGTAGCGCGCGGTGCTTGCGTGCAGCCTCCTCGTGGGAGTCGCGCTTCCAGCGCCCGAGGCGCTCCATGTACTCGCGCTCAGAGCGAGATGGGTTCATGGGGACAGGATAGCTCGACAGGGATGCGCCCGGAAGGTCCCCGGCGGGGAGACTAGCGCGGGAGTTCTGGTATGCTCCCGACCATGCCGCTCTTCGACTACATGTGCGCCCGCTGCGACGACACCTTCGAGGCCCTCGTCTCTCGCGCCAGCGCGACCGACGTCTCTTGCCCCGCCTGTGGCTCCGCCGAGACGGAGAGGAGCTCCCTCGCCGCCTTCGCGGTCGGCAGCGCGAGGCGGACCACCTCGGCGCCGGCCCCGATGCCCACGGCTCCCCCCTGCGGGAGCTGCGGCGATCCGCGCGGACCAGGCGCCTGCCAGCTCGAGTAAGGAGCAGGGAGCAGGGAGTGCTCCCGCTCTATCCTGCGCTGCCCCTACTTCGCCGGCGCCGCGGCCTTCTTCTTCAGCTTCATGTGGCAAAGCGGGCACTTGCCGTCCCCCTCCTCCCCACGTGCGTAGTGCACGGTGCCCATGTCGCAGTACCAGGCGCCGCCGGGGATCTGCTCGGGCTTGACGGGCGGCTCGAACTTCTTGCCCTCCTTCGGCACCTCCACCTTGTCGTCTGCTGCGGCAGCAGCCTCCGCGGGGGCGGGGGCCTTCTTGGCCGCGGGCGCCGCAGCCTTCTCGGCCGGGGCGGCGCTCGCCACCGCCTCAGGGCCGTTGTCGGCCGAGGCGGGCTTCGAGCAGCCGGACGTGGCCACGAGTGCGAAGGAGAGCGCGAGGAGCGCGAGGCGGAGGAGGATACGTAGGGAAGAGCTCATCGAAGGGTCTCCGTCAGAGGTGGGCTCGGCGTTGTCTGGGCGCCAGGGTGATGATAGGGTCGCTTTATACCCATCGGGGGTATGGTATGCAAGCAGAGGCTCCGGGATGATGACGGCAGACGAGAAGCGCAAGATGCTCGCACGCTTGAAGCGTATCGAGGGGCAGGTCCGGGGCATCGCCCAGATGGTGGAGGGCGATCGCTACTGCGTGGACACGCTGCTCCAGCTCTCGGCTGTGCAGGGGGCGGTCGCCAAAGCGAGCCAGGTCCTCCTCGAGAGCCACCTGAAGAGCTGCGTGCAGGAGGCCTTCCGCTCCAGCGACGAGCTGGAGCGCGCTCGCAAGGTGGATGAGCTGATGGAGATCTTCGGCCGCTACGGCAAGGTGCTGGGATCATGAGCAAGAGCTGCCACGAAGAGATGGACTCGGCGCCGGCCTTGGAGCCCGAGCCGGAGGTGAAGAGCTGCTGCCACGGCCAGGCCGAGGCCACGCCTCCTGTGCTCCTCGAGCCCGTGTCCGTGCCAGAGGCGAAGGGGTGCTGCCACGGTGAGGCTGAGGCTGCGGCGCCCGTGATCCTCGAGCCCGAGCCCGAGCTCGAGCCTGAG
>CAZEHU010000423.1:0-3849 GCA_964511605.1 uncultured Myxococcales bacterium | reverse complement strand
CCTCGAGGAGGCGCGCGAGGGTGGTGCTCGAGCGGACGAGGCCCGGGGCCCGGCCCTCGAGGATCGGCGGCATCAGATCCTCGTGGCGCGGGGTGTCGCGGCCCCCGCCGTGCAGAGCCTCGAGGGTGTGGGCGAAGGGATAGTGGCCGATATCGTGGAGGAGGGCAGCGGCCAGCACCGTGCGCACGTCCACCTCGCCCAAGCTCTGTCGGATCGACTCGCGGCCCACGAGGCTGCCGACGTAGCGCACGGCGGCGCCGTAGACCCCGATCGAGTGCTCGAAGCGGGTATGGGTCGCGCCCGGATAGACGAGGTGCGTCGGGCCCAGGGCGCGCACCCGCCTGAGCCGCTGGAAGTGGGGATGATCGATGAGCGCCGTGACCGCCGGCGTGAGCCGCACGGTGTCCAGCTCCGGCAGGCGGACCACCGCCCCGCCGCCGCCGGGCGGTCTGAGCTCCGGCAGGGACCAGGGATCCTCGATCATCTCGGCGACAGCGGGCCGGGCGAGGGGGCGGAGCGCGCGATGCGGTAGCCCCGACCCTTGGGCCTCAGACCGTGAACGAGCTCCCGCAGCCGCAGCTCTTCTGGGCGTTCGGGTTCTGGAAGTGGAAGCCGGAGAAGCTGAAGGTCTCCACGTAGTCGATGTGGGTGCCGGCGAGGTACGCGAAGCTCATGGGATCCACGTACAGCTTGACGTCCTCGTGCTCGAAGACCTGATCGCCCTCCTGGCTCTCCTCCTCGAAGTCCATGTCGTAGGTCAGGCCGCTGCAGCCACCGCCGACCACCATGATGCGGATGCCGCTGGACTCGGCCCCGTGCTGCTCGCGCATGCTCTGGACCTTCTTGGCGGCGGACTCGGACAGGGTCAGGGGCTGGGCGGCTTCCATGAGTCTCTCCTGCGAGGAGGCGGGACCGGGGTCTCGGGGCGGTGGGCCAGATGGCGTCCCAGGGCGGTGGGCCAGATGACCCACCGGGACGCCTATCCTAGTGACGGACCGTTTCGAGTCAACGCTCGGGGCGGCCTGGCCGGCGACCTACAAGAGCTACCCCTCGGCCACGAGTCCCCAGGTCGGGACTACCACTCGGCCTTGATGCCGAAGTTCGGGATGATCGGCAGGCCGGTGATGGGCTGCTCCTCCGAGTAGTCGTAGTTATGGTCCATCGCCTCCACGTTCCGTTGGTTGTAGACGTTCTGGAGCTCGAGATAGAGGTTGAGCATCCAGAGGTCGTAGACCCACTTCTTGTCGAAGCGAACGTCGAGCTGGTGGAAGCCGGAGAGGCGATCGGAGTTGATCTCGCCCGTGATCGGCACCCAGCCGTCGCCATCGCTGTCGTAGATCGAGCCGATGATCGGGGTGGAGGGGTTGCCGGTGGTGTAGCGGAAGCGAGTGCCCACCTCCCAGCCACGCCCGAGGCGCAGCACACCGACGAGGTTCAGGATGTGGGTCTGGTCGAACGCGAAGGGACGCCAGTCGTCGCCGGGATGATCGCGGCGCTCGGCCACCATGAAGCTGTAGGTCAGCCAGCCGAAGAAGCGCTCGGTGAGCTGGTGGCGGATCATCAGCTCCGCGCCCCACACCCGGCCGATGCCCTCGTTCAGGTAGCGGACCCCGCTGGTCAGCTCATCGGTCACCACAACCAGCTCGTCGAGGGCCTTGTAGTAGCCCTCGACCGTGACCTTCAGGGGCGCGGTGATCTGCTGCTCGATGCCGGCGGAGACCTGGAGCGCGCGCTCCGGACCGAGGTCGGGGTTGCCGAAGACATCGTCCGTCTCGTCGAACTGCGGGGCCTGGTGGTAGAGGCCCGCGAGGGCCTTGAGCGTCGTCCCCTCGAGGAGGGTGTAGCGCAACAGGAGGCGTGGATCGGCGGTGGCGAAGCTGGTTCGGCCGTCGGTGTAGGCGTCGACCCGCAGGCCGGGAACGAGCATCAACGCCTCGGAGAGCTGCAGCGTGCCCTCGAGGTAGGGCACCACGAAGCGAGCGGAGCCCGAGCGCTCCTGGGTGACGAAGGTGCTGGGATCGGGATCGGCGAAGTACTCCTGATCCTCCTTGGGGGGCGGGGGCGCGGTGATGTCGATGCGATAGGGCCAGTAGCCGGCCTCGACGCCGCCGGTCAGGATGAAGGCCTTGGTGATCTCCCAGCTCAGCTCTCCGCGGGCGTCCACCGGCCAGGCGTTGACGTCGAAGTCGAAGCCGGCCGAGCCGGTCGCGAAGTCGAAGTGCTGGATGCCGGCCCGGAAGCTCGAGTCGAGCCGCAAGGAGGGGCCGATGTCCCACACCCAGGCGCCGGTCAGGAGGTGGTTCGTCGAGGAGCTCTCGATGCCCTCGATGGTGCCGCCGCGCGCGGCCGGCTCATCGAGCACGAGGGCGATGCGATCGTCGGAGCCATAGGCCATCAGCCAGAAGCGGCTCGTCTCCGAGACCTGGTGGGTCAGGCGGGCCTGGTAGTCGTAGTAGCGGGGCGCCACCGTGAACGTCAGCACGTCCTCGGGGACGACCGCGGGCAGCACGGCGTCGATGTAGGAGCGGCGCGCCGCGAGGGCCACGGCCGTATCCTCCCCGACCGGCCCCTCGACGAGGAAGCCGGAGTGGAAGATGTTGGTCTCCCAGCTCCCGTGCCAGCGATCGGTCCTGAGATCCCGCAGGGTCACGTTGAGCAGGCCGCCGGTGGCGTTGCCGTAGCGCGAGGTGAAGCCGCCGGGCCAGAAGTCGACGGTCTCGAGCAGATCCGAGTTGATGATCGAGTAGAGGCCGAAGTGGTAGAGCGCAGGCATCAGGTGGCCCTCGAGGTAGACCTTCGTATCCTCCGGCGAGCTGCCGCGGACGATCGGCGGACCCGGATTGAAGCTGGCGCGCGCCACCCCGGGCAGGAGCTCGACGACCTTGAGGGCGTCGCCGCTCGTGCCCGGGACCTTGAGGATCTCCTGGACACGGATCGACCTGCGGCTGATCTCCTTGTCGACCTTCTCCCGCTTCACCACGGTGCGGAGCTCGGCGTAGACGTCGCGGGTCATCCTCAGGGTGATCTCGGCGGGGCCGTCCTTGCCTCGATCGACCTTGCGAATCAGCGGTTCGTAGCGATCGACGGGCACCTCCAGGGTGTAGCGCTCGCGGCCCGGGGGGCCCAGCACCTCGAAGCGTCCCTCGGCGTCGGTGACGAAGCTCTCGCCGGTCTCTTCGAGGATCACGGCCACGCCGACGAGGGCCTTGCGTGTGCCGCGCTCGAGGACCCGGCCGCGGATCACCAGCTCGCGGGCTTCGGGCTCCGGGAGCACCTCGACCTCACGGACCTCCTCGGCGATCTCGAAGCGGTAGGTGTAGCTGATGCGGACCGGGGTGGGCACACCGTCCACCGTGGCCGGGGTGAAGCGGGCGCGCGAGAGCGCCTCGAGGGCCGCCTCGTCGAAGCCCCGGCCGGCGGGGACCTTCACCTCGACGTCTACGATGCTCCCGTCCACCTGCACCGTCAGGAGGAGGACCACGTCCGCCTCGAGGCCGGCGGCGAGCGCCGCGGGTGGATAGGGAGCCTCGGGCAGCTCGGCCACCACGGGTGGCACGACCACGGGCTGGGGAGGCGCGTCCGGGGAGGGGTCCGGCGCCGCATCGGGTGCGGGCTCTCCCGGCTGTGGGGTTGCCGGCTGCAGCGGGGGGGCCGGCCCGGGCGCGCTCTGCCCCCACGCCGTGCCCCCGATGGCCAGCACGCTCGTCAGAGCGGCGATCACGAGGCGTGCCTTCACCGCGCCACCTTCTCCGTCCTGGGTGTTCCCCGTCAACGAGGACCTTCGCAACACTCCCTCTCCGTCCCTCCCTCCCAACCCTCGCTCCCAACCCTCCCTCCCGGGACCCCGCC
>CAZEHU010000422.1:0-3853 GCA_964511605.1 uncultured Myxococcales bacterium | reverse complement strand
CCGATCACGAGCCCGCCTGCGGCCCCGGAGCCGCTGCCGAAGATCCCACCTGTCGGGTAGAGCGCCACCGCGCCGACGAGGAGACCGACCGTCGCCCCGAAGAGCGTAGCGAAGCCTGCGCGCGGGCGCTCCGGCTCCGGCGCCAGGAGGGGCCAGACCCAGGCCCCGAGGCCTGCGCCGAGGACGATCGCGATCACACCGGTCGCGGCACCCGCTTCGCCGAGCCCGCTCCACCACGCCCCGTAGAGCGCCGCCGGCGCCCCGGGCAGGCCGAGCGCCATCCCTATCCGCCGCGCCCTGGAGGCCGACGCGTGTGCCAGGGCCGGAGCGCTCATCCCTCCTGATCGAGGAAGCCCTGCAGGCCTCGCGCGAGATCCTTGAGGTTGGGGGTGATCATGTTGACGACGAAGCGCTCCACCTGGGGCGCGATGCGCTTGGCGAGGAACCCCGGCACGCCGGGAAGACGCTCCGGATAGACGACCAGATCGCCGGTGATGCGCACCCGGGTCGCGCCCTCCGGGTCGGCTGGATCGGGCTCGAAGTAGTTGATGCCCGAGCAGTCGTACAGGTTCGCCGTGGAGGCTGTGGCGGAGTGGCTCCAGGCCACGCTCCATGCGCTCGGCGTCCAGACCGCGGTGTCGATCCAGCCCAGGGTCTCGCGCGTGAGGAAGGGACGCACCGCCGGTGGCGCGCTATCGGGCGTGCCTTGCCAGTGGCGTACGATGCGGTGGGTGCCGTCGTCGCGATCCTCGCGCTCGCGTGTGGTGATCGCCTCGACCGCCGGCAGGAAGGGCACGATGGCCTCCATGCGCTCGATCATGGTCTCGAGGACCACGCTGGCTGGATGGGTGATGCGATCGGCTTCCTCGAACCTCATGGGGGGCCTCCTCCGGCGCCACGGCGCCGGCTCTCGATCCACTGCTCTCGCTCAGCTCGCGACGATGTTCACGAGGCGCCCGGGCACCACGATCACCTTGCGGACGGACTTGCCCGCGATGTGCTTCTGCACGTTCTCCTGAGCGAGGGCGCTCGCCTCGAGCTCCGCGGTCGTCGCCGCTCTGGGCGCCTCGAAGCGCGCGCGCACCTTGCCCATCACCTGCACGACGATCTCGACCCTGTCCTCCTCACAGAGGACGGGATCATAGGCCGGCCACGGCTCCGCGGCGAGGGAGGGCGTGTGGCCCGTCCGCTCCCAGATCTCCTCGGAGATGTGGGGGGCGAAGGGGCTCAGGAGCTGCACCAGCACGTCGAGGGCCCGCCGGGGCACCGCCTCGCACTTCATCAGCTCGTTCGACATCACCATCAGCGCGCTCACCGCCGTATTGAAGCGCATCGCCTCGATGTCATCGCCCACCTTGCGGATCGTCTGGTGGGTCAGGCGCACCACACGCTCGTCGCCCTCCCCTTCCACGAGGGGCCTCTGGGCCACCCTCCAGACCCGATCGAGGAAGCGGCTGATGCCGACGATGTCCTTGGTGGCCCAGGGCTTGGTGGCCTCGAGCGGACCCATGAACATCTCGTAGATGCGCATGGCGTCAGCGCCGTACTCCTCGATGATGACGTCCGGGTTCACCACGTTGCCCCGGCTCTTGGACATCTTCTGGCCGTCCTCGCCGAGGATCATCCCCTGGTTGACGAGCTTCATGAAGGGCTCGGGCGTCGACACGACCCCGATGTCGAAGAGGAACTTGTGCCAGAAGCGCGCATACAGGAGGTGGAGCACCGCGTGCTCCGCCCCGCCCACGTAGAGCTGCACCGGCATCCAGTAGCGCTCGACCTCCGGATCGATCAGGCGCTCCTGATTCGAGGGATCGAGGTATCGCAGGTAGTACCAGCACGAGCCCGCCCACTGCGGCATCGTATTGGTCTCCCGGCGGGCTGGCGCCCCGGTATCCGGGTCGGTGGTGTTCAGCCAGTCGGTGGCGTTCGCGAGCGGGCTCTCGCCACTGCCCGACGGCTTGTAGCTCTCCACCTCTGGGGGGACGAGGGGCAGCTCGCCCTCGGGCAGGACCCTGGTCGAGCCGTCCTCGAGGTGCAGGATCGGGAAGGGCTCACCCCAGTAGCGCTGCCGGCTGAAGAGCCAGTCGCGGAGGCGGTAGTTCACCGCCGCCTCCCCGCGCCCCTCCGCCTCGAGCCAGGCGGTGACCTCGCTCTTGAACTCCGCCGTCTCGAGGCCATCCCAGCGCCCCGAGTTCATCGCCCGCCCGGCGCCGGGCCAGGCGCCCTCTGCCAGATCGGGTGTGGAGCCGTCCTCCAGGGTGACCACCGAGACGATCGGCAGGTCGAAGGCGCGCGCGAACTCCCAGTCGCGCTCGTCGTGGCCGGGCACACACATGATCGCGCCCGTGCCGTAGTGGCCGAGCACGTAGTCGCCGATCCACACGGGGATGCGCTCGTCGTTGACCGGGTTCACCGCCATCGCGCCGGTGAAGACGCCCGACTTGTCCTTGCTGAGCTCCGTGCGCTCGAGATCGCTCTTCAGGCTGGCCGCCCGGACATAGGCCTCCACCTCCGCTCGCCGCGGCTCGACCGTGATCGACGCGACCAGCGGGTGCTCGGGAGCGAGCACCATGTACGTCGCGCCGAAGAGGGTATCCGGGCGGGTCGTGTAGACCCGGATGCGCTCGCCAGAGCCTTCGACCTCGAAGTCCACCTCGGCCCCCTCGGAGCGGCCGATCCAGTGGCGCTGCATGGACTTGATCGATTCGGGCCAGTCGACGAGCTCGAGGTCCTCGAGCAGGCGGTCGGCGTAGCGGGTGATGCGGAGGAGCCACTGCTTCATGGGCTTGCGCACCACGGGGTGGCTGCCGCGCTCGCTCTTGCCGTCGATGACCTCCTCGTTGGCCAGCACCGTGCCGAGGGCCAGGCACCAGTTCACGGGGATCTCGTCCCGATAGGCGAGGTCGTGCTCGTAGAGCTTGAGGAAGATCCACTGGGTCCAGCGGTAGTAGTCGGGATCGGTCGTGGCCAGCTCGCGCGACCAGTCGTAGGCAAGGCCGAGGCGGAGGATCTGCCGCTTGAAGGTGGCGATATTCCGCTTCGTGGTGACGGCCGGGTGGACTCCGGTCTCGAGGGCGTGCTGCTCGGCCGGCAGGCCGAAGGCATCCCAGCCCATCGGGTGCAGGACGTTGAAGCCCTTCATGCGCTTGTAGCGCGAGACGATGTCGGTGGCGGTATAGCCCTCGGGATGGCCCACGTGCAGACCCGCTCCCGAGGGGTATGGGAACATGTCCAGGACGTAGAAGGGGGGGCGCTCCGAGGGGTACTCGGCGCGGAAGGTCTCGTCCTCCAGCCAGAAGCGCTGCCACTTGGGCTCGACGTCGGCGTGGGGGTAGTGCTCCGTGCTCATGGTCACCGTGAGGTCATCCGCTCCCGCGGCTGCCCTGGGTCGGCAGCGGAGAAGCGGCGTTGTGGAGGTTCGGGGCGCCTGGGGCGGCGCGTGACCGTGCCACGGGCTGACCCGCCCGGGCAACTCTGCTAAAGCTCGGAGCCACGATGTTTCCCCGCCACAACACCGGCTGGATCGAGGTGATCTGCGGCAGCATGTTCTCGGGCAAGTCCGAGGAGCTGATCCGCCGCCTGAAGCGAGCCGGCATCGCGCGCCAACGTGTTCAGGTGTTCAAGCCCGCGCTCGATACCCGCTCCGGCGACGAGGACTTGGTCACCCACTCGTCTCTCCGGACGGCAGCGGAGGTGGTCGAGAGCTCGGAGGCGATCCTGAAGGCGGTCCACGATCGGACCGAGGTGGTGGGCATCGACGAGGTGCAGTTCTTCGATCACAACATCGTCGATGTCGCCGACAAGCTCGCGAACCTCGGCAAGCGGGTCATCGTCGCCGGCCTCGATCAGGACT
>CAZEHU010000421.1:0-3860 GCA_964511605.1 uncultured Myxococcales bacterium | reverse complement strand
CTACCGCCACAAGAAGCAGACCGGCGGCGCCGGCCAGTTCGGCGAGGTCTCGATCCGCGTCTCCTCCAACAAGGGCCTGGGCTTCGAGTTCCGGAACTCGACTGTCGGTGGCGTCATCCCGAGCTCCCTCATCCCCTCTGTGGAGAAGGGTGTGCGCTGGCAGCTCGACCAGGGCATCCTCGCCGGCTTCCCGGTCATCGACCTCCTCTGCGAGCTCTACGACGGCAAGTCCCACCCGGTGGACTCCAAGGACATCGCTTTCCAGATCGCCGGCCGCCAGGCGATGAAGCAGGCGGTCATGCTGGCACGCCCGGTGCTCCTCGAGCCCATCTACAACGTCGAGGTGGTGGTGCCCGAGGAGAACGTCGGCGACATCATGGGCGACATGAACCAGCGGCGCGCGCGCGTCGGTGGCATGGAGGGCCGCGGCCGCAATACCGCGATCACCGCGCTCGTCCCCCTCGCCGAGATGCAGACCTACGCGCCGGCGCTCAAGTCCATGACCGGCGGCAAAGGCAGCTACTCCATGGAGTTCTCCAGCTACGAACCGGTGCCCTACGCCAGCCAGGACAAGCTCGTCGCCGAGGTCAGCCGCCTCCGCAAGGACGACGACGAGTAGCTCGGCGGCGCGGTGCCCCGGCCTTGCGGGACCTCCGCGCTCGTGTACGATGCCCGCGCTCGCCGGGGCCCCCGTCCCCGATGCTCTCCACCCCATCACCCCGCCGAGAGGGCTGCCGCCATGTTCGACGCCGACAAGGAGCGAATCACCGCCCTTGGTGCGCGGCTCGAGGCCCTGAGGGGGCATCTTTGACGCGGCGGGCAAGCGCGCGCGGCTGAGCGAGCTCGAGGAGCTGGTCAGCGCGCCGGACCTCTGGGACGATCAGGAGCGCGCTCAGTCCCTCCTCAAGGAGCGGACGGACCTGGCCGCGGCTCTCGAGCGCATGGACGCTCCCTCCGAGCTCCTCGAGGAGGCCGAGCTCCTCGTAGAGCTGGGCGAGGCCGAGGCGGACGACTCCGTGAGCGGCGACCTGACCGAAGCCCTCGACGCCGCGGCCAAGCGGCTCGACGACCTGGAGTTCCTGCGCATGCTCTCCGGCGAGAGCGATCGCGCCAACGCGATCCTCACCATCAACAGCGGAGCCGGGGGCACCGAGAGCCTCGACTGGGCCGGCATGCTCCTGCGCATGTATACCCGCTACATCGACGGGCAGGGCTGGAAGCTCAAGGTGCTCGATATGCAGGAGGGCGACGAGGCCGGCATCAAGTCGGCGAGCCTCTCGGTGACCGGCGAGTATGCCTACGGCCTGCTCAAGGCGGAGGCTGGGGTCCATCGCCTGGTGCGCATCTCTCCCTTCGACGCCAGCGCGCGTCGCCACACCACCTTCGCGGGCGTCTTCGTCTACCCGGACATCGAGGACGAGATCGAGGTGGAGGTGAGCGAGTCGGATCTGCGCGTCGACACCTACAGGGCCTCCGGCGCCGGCGGGCAGCACGTGAACCGTACCGACAGCGCCGTCCGCATCACCCACATGCCCAGCGGCATCGTCGTCCAGTGCCAGTCCGAGCGCTCCCAGCACCAGAACCGGGCCTCCGCGATGAAGGTGCTCAAGGCGCGCCTGTACGATCTCGAGCTGGCGGCGCGCGACGCGGAGCGCCAACAGCTCGAGTCGGCCAAGCAGGAGATCGCCTTCGGCAGCCAGATCCGCAACTACGTGCTCCATCCCTACCGCCTGGTCAAGGACCTCAGGACCGGGGTCGAGACCTCGGATGTGGACAAGACCCTCGACGGCGCCCTCGACGCCTTCATCCGGGCCTGGCTCCTGAGCCACTGAGCCTCGAGCGCCGGCGCCGCGGGCGGGGGGATGCGCACCGCGATCTCCTCCAGGGTGTGTGGCATCGCCCTTGCAGGCTCCAAGGCGCCGAAACATCACGAGCGTGGTCCGTGGGCGCGGTCGCCGGGCAGGATCCCCGCACCCCGCCCGAGAGCCGCGCGGGTTCGGTGTGCTAGATTGCACACCGAAGGGGACAGGAATGTGGTTAAATCGCACACCTCGGGGCGCATCCTGGTCACGGACGACGAGGAGCTCATCCGCTGGTCTCTCCGCGAGCACCTGACCCAGGAAGGCTACGTCGTCGATGAGGCGGTCGATGGTCAGGATTGCCTCGAGAAGGTCCAGGCCTCGATGCCCGACGCGATCCTGATGGACCTGAAGATGCCCCGTATGGACGGCCTCCGCGCCCTCGCCGCCCTGCGCGACATGGACGTGAACATCCCGATCATCGTGCTCACCGCCCACGGAGCTATCGAGACCGCCGTCGAGGCCACGCGCCTCGGGGCCTCCGCCTACCTCGCCAAGCCCTTCGATCTCCGGGAGGTGGGCCTGCAGCTCGCCAAGGCCCTCGAGCAGCAGCGCCTCGCCCAGGAGGTCCACCACCTCCGCCACCGCCAGCGCGAAGGCTACGGCAAGCTCATCGGCGCCTCGCCCGCCATGCTCAAGGTCTTCGACGTGCTCGAGCGCCTCGAGAAGGTCGACGCGCCCACGGTGCTCGTGCAGGGCGAGAGCGGCACCGGCAAGGACCTCGTGGCCCAGACGCTGCACACCCAGGGCCTGCGTGGCGCCAGTCCCTTTATGGAGATCGACTGCGCCTCGCTGCCCGAGACCCTCATCGAGAGCCAGCTCTTCGGACACGAGAAGGGCTCGTTCACGGACGCCAAGGTCTCGAAGCGCGGGCTCTTCGAGGTGGCGCGCGGCGGAACGATCTTCCTGGACGAGATCGGGGAGATGACCCCCGGGACCCAGGCCAAGCTCCTCCGGGCCCTCGAGAATCGCCGCTTCAAGCGGGTCGGGGGCATCGTCGACCTCACCCTGGACGCCTCGATCATCGCGGCGACCAATCGCAACCTCAAGGAGGACGTCAAGGCCGGTCGCTTCCGCGAGGATCTCTTCTTCCGCCTCCACGTCATCGTCATCGACGTGCCGCCGCTGCGCGAGCGCCCGAGCGATATCCCCCTGCTGGTGGATCACTTCCTCCGCAACTTCAACCGCCAGATGGCCAGGGCCATCAGCGGCATCAGCGAGGAGGCCCTCGCGGCGCTTCGGGTCTATAGCTGGCCAGGGAATGTGCGCGAGCTGCGCAACGTCATCGAGCGCATCGTCATCCTCGAGCACGAGGCGGACGTGATCCGGCTGGAGCACCTGCCCACGGAGATCCGGGCCCGAGCGCGCTCGAGCGCGACCCTGCAGAGCTCTGGCTGTCCGTTCGTCCTGCCCGAGGAGGGCATCGTGCTCGAGGACGTGGAGCGGGGCCTGCTCGAGCAGGCCCTCGCTCGGACCGAGGGCAACCAGAGCCGGGCGGCCCGGCTCCTGGGCATCAGCCGCTACGCGCTCCGCTATCGGATGGAGAAGTTCGAGATGCTACCGGGGAGAGGCTCAGCGAGAGTCTGAACCCCGCCCCCCCGAGGCGCGACTCGCAGAGCTCGAGGCGACCGCCCATGGCCTCGATAGAGCGCAGGGCGTTCGGGAGGCCGAGCCCCGTGCCGCGGGTCCGCGTCGTGAAGAAAGGCTGGAAGATCCGCGTCGCGAGCTGCTCGCTGATGCCCTGCCCGTCGTCGAGGATGTCGATCCGGCCGTCGTCGATGTCGACCAGCACACGCTCGGCGCCGGCCTGCCAGGCGTTGTGCAGGAGGTTGACGAGCGCGAGGCGGAGCAAGCCCGGGTCTGCGTATCCGCGGCCCTCGCCGCTGACCTCCGCCGAGGGGCGGCCGGCAGCAGCCACCTCTCCGGCAGCACGGACCGTCTGGATACGGAGCTCCACCTCCTCGCAGGTGGTCTGACTCTCAGTCTTCCGCCTCTTCTTCT
>CAZEHU010000420.1:0-3862 GCA_964511605.1 uncultured Myxococcales bacterium | reverse complement strand
ACCAATGCGCGCCTCGACGAGCTCCGCGCCGCCATCGCCCGGCACGGCCTCGCGCGGCTCGACGAGGTGCTGGCGCGGCGCCGTGCGGCGTGGCGCTACCTCCGCGAGGGGCTGCCAGCCGCCTTCGAGCGCCAGCGGATGCCGCCGGAGCTCCAGCCCAATGGGCAGAATCTGGCCGTGCTCTGGCGGGGGCAGGCCCCCGTGGCCGAGATCCAGGCGGCCTTCGGACGCGAGGGAGTCGAGACCCGCCGCTACTTCTACCCCCCGCTCCACCACCTCCGCCGCGTCGCCCCGACCGCGGTCCCGGTCAGCGAGGAGGTGGCGGCCCGCGTGCTCTGCCTGCCCCTGTGGTCCCGAATGGCGACCCACGAGCTCGAGCAGGTGCTCCGCGCGGCGGAGATCGCGGCCGCGCTGGGGTGAGCACGCCGGCCCTCAGCATCGTCACCCCTGTCCGCGACGAGGGGGCCGTGCTCGCGGCACTCGTCGAGGGCGCGGCCGCTGCAGCCCGCGAGGCGGTCGGTGAGGCCTTCGAGCACGTCGTGGTCGACGACGCGAGCCGGGACGACAGCGCCGAGCGCCTCGCGCGCCTCGCCGCCGATCGGCACGTGGTGCCCATCTGCCTCGAGAAGAACCTGGGCCAGCTCGGCGCGACGCGAGCGGGCCTCGCGCAGGCCCGGGGCCCGTGCGTCGTGGTCCTCGACGGGGATCTCCAAGACCCACCCGAGGTGATCCCGGCCCTCGTCGGCGCCATGGGGCCCGGCGTGGATGTGGTCTTCGCCGTCAAGGTCCGGCGGGTCGATCCGGCCTGGTTCGTCCTCGGTCGCGTGGGCTATCGGGCCCTCGCCCGGCTCGGCAGCGGCGCGCCCCCGTCTGGGTCCGGGAGCTACTGTGCCCTCGGAGCCGAGCTCGCCCGGCGCGCGGCCGACACCCCGATCCGCGACGCGAACCTCGCGGCTCTCCTCGCGGCGCTCGGGGCCCGGCGCTGGAGGACCGTGCCCTACGACAAGGGCGCTCGTTACGATGGTCGCTCCCGGGTCGGCGCGATCGGCCTCGCGCGCGAGGCCCTGGGCTCCCTCCTCCTGCTCGGGGCGCTCGAGCGCCTCTTCGGATTGGCGGCCCTGGTCGCCCTCGCTGCCCTGTGGCCCCTCGGTCCCTGGCCCCTCGGTCCCGGCGGCGTCGCGATCGCCTCTGGCCTCCTCGGTGCGGGCGTCGTCTCGGCCGTCCTTCGCAGAATTGCGCTCAAGCGCCCCCGGCGGCAGCCGACATCATGAGAGGTGCCGGCTTCCGGCCCCTTCGAGCGCGAGGCGGTCCGTGGAAGGTTCCCTCCAGATCCTCCCGATTCTCCGATACAGGCTACGGTCTCTCGAGGCCGACCTGGATCCCCCGACGCGCGGCTGGTCACCGTCGCGTCTTCCGTCCTCGCCCTAGAGAGGGACCCGAGAGCCGGCACCCCAGGGGCGGGGAGTCGCCGAGTCGATCGGCGGCTCTCCGCCCCTGTCTTTTGCCGCGATGGACCCGCGGGCCGTGACGGCGAAGCCCGGGCGATCCACAATCGGCCGTGGAGGTGCTCCCATGCTCCGAAGCGGCGGGTCGCGATCCACGCCGAACCTCATCCCCCTCGCTGTCCTCGCCCTCTGGGTCGTGGCCGCCGCGCCCCCGGATGCCGAGGCCCGGCGGACGCGCCGGAGAGGCTGGGTGTGGAACAAGGCATGTGACGAGCGTCCTCCCGATGGCGCTGACGGCGAGGTCCCCGAGTGGCCGGTCCCGATCCACAAGCCCGGGCTGAAGCTCGATCCGGTCGACACCCCGATCTACCTCGAGGCCATGGACGAGCCCGAGCCCATCGTGATGAAGATCACGGCGTTCAACGACTCGCTCGTGCCCCAGTCGGCCACCGTGGAGGTGGAGATCTGCCACTTCCGCGAGACCTGCGTCAGTGGGTACGGGGACTACGGCGAGTGGGGCGATCAGTGGCTGCTCGGGCCGATGGAGCGACGCTCGCTGCTCCTCTGGGTCGACGACGAGCTCCTGCTCGGACGTCATGGCGTCAACGTCGTCCTCCTCGATGGAGACGGTCGCACCGCCGATCGCTGGACGGGGCCCTCGATCGTCGTCGGACAGGCCGAGCTCGAGGTCGAAGAGGTGGCGATCTTCGATCACCCCGTGCCGGAGCCCGATCGCCGCGGCCGCTTGAAGCCGGTCAAGCTGGGCGTCGTGGATGCGACCCTGGGCATGCCGCTGTCCGCTAGCATCCTGAATTCCGGCACCGCCCCCGACAAGATCAGCGTGGGGTTCATCATCGACGGCGGCGACGGATGGTCCTGCGGTCGGGAGCTGTACAGCCAGGCGATCGCCGTGCCCCCCGGGGATGACAGCGAGTCGGTGTCGGTGGCCTGGACGGAGACCCCGGAGACGACCCCGATCAAGTCAGGCCACCACAGCCTGACCGTGCTCGTCTTCGACGGCGAGGGCGATGTGGCGAGCGCCACCCGCGGCATCCCCTTCGAGATCAAGAAGGTGATCCGCTCCGAGCCCCCCGAGGAGGCGCTCGAGGCGGCCACCCCCTCCGGCGACGACACTGGGGACTCCAAGGGCCTCGTGAGCGCGCCGGCGAATGCTCCCAAGGAGTGATCTCGGCGCTCCTCGTGGCCCTCGGAGGGGCCCTCGGGGCCTTGGCCCGCTGGTCGATGGCGAGCGCCATCACGGCGCGCCAGGCTGCGGGCGCTGGGCTGTGGCCGTGGGGCACCTTCGTGGTCAACGTGCTCGGCTGTCTGCTCCTCGGTGCGGTGCTAGAAGCATGCGCCGGCGCGGGCCTCGGCTCCGAGCGGGTGCGCCTGCTGCTCGGCACCGGCTTCCTCGGCGCCTTCACCACCTTCTCCACCTTCGGCTACGAGACCCTGCGCCTCGCTAGCCACGGCGCCGCTCTCGGCGCCGCTCTCAACGTGATCGGCTCCGTGGTGG
This sequence comes from uncultured Myxococcales bacterium, assembly GCA_964511605.1. Lineage (GTDB taxonomy): Bacteria > Myxococcota_A > UBA9042 > PHBI01 > JACKFB01 > CAZEHU01. Next base: position 901 of record CAZEHU010000420.1, on the reverse strand, counting down.
CCGGCCTCGTCGCGTGCTGGTGCGGGGTGCAGATCGTCCGCCTCTTGGCGAGCTGACCTCTACGCCCTGGCCGCCGGCAGGGTGCGCTCCATGTCGAAGAAGCTGGCGAAGCGCTCCTCGGAGCCCGCGCTCGCGGCCTGGACCGCCAGCTTCTGCGCCAGCCTTCGCGCGGCCTCCCGGTAGGCCACGGCCGCCGGGGCGTCCGGGTGGGCGAGCAGGAGGGGCTTGCCGTCGTCGGCGGCCACGGCGGTGACACCGTCGAGCGGCAGGCGGCCGAGCACCTCGAGGTCGTGGTGCTCCGCATGCTCCTCGATGCGGCTCGGGCCGAAGACCTCGTGGAGGGTCTCGCAGGTCCCGCAGACGAAGCCGCTCATGTTCTCGATGATGCCTGCCACCGGGGTCTTGGTGATCTCCATCATGCGGAGGGCGCGTCGCACATCGGCGAACGCCACGTCCTGGGGCGTCGTCACCAGGACGGCGCCGCTGACCGGCAGGAGCTGCGAGAGGCTGAGCTGCACGTCGCCGGTGCCGGGCGGCATGTCGATGACGAGGTAGTCGAGCTCTCCCCAGACCACATCCTCGAGGAGCTGCTCGAGCGCCTTGCCCAGCATAGGGCCGCGCCAGACCACGGCCTGCCCCGGATCGAGCATGAAGCCCATGCTCATCACCTTCAGGCCGAAGCGCTCGAGGGGGAGGATCTGCCGGCCGTCCGCGGTGGCGCTCGGGCGCGCCGAAGCCAGGCCGAGCATCGTCGGCAGGGAGGGACCGTAGATGTCCGCGTCCAGGAGGCCGACGCGGGCTCCCTCCTCGGCGAGGGCCACCGCCAGGTTCGCCGCCACCGTGCTCTTGTCGACGCCGCCCTTGCCGGGGATGGGATACGCCGCGAAGCTCGCCCCATGGT
>CAZEHU010000419.1:0-3868 GCA_964511605.1 uncultured Myxococcales bacterium | reverse complement strand
GCACCGGGAGCAGACCGGTGTGGGCCTCCCCGGGAGCCAGGACGTGAGGATCTCCGTCGAGGATCGACGCCTTCGTCCCGCGGTAGAAGACCAGGATCTGTGCGCCATGCTCGGCATCGACCAGCTCGATGGCGTCGACGCGCCAGGGCTCCAGCGGGTCCTCGTTCGCCAGGTCGATCTCGATTCGCGCGCCGCCGCTGTCGACGACGGAGAGCGGAAGTAGGAAGTCGATGTGAGCCGCCAGCTCTGTGGCGGACACAGGTCCCGCGGCCCGGGTGGATGGAGGGATGGCCGCTGCGAGAGCCAGGGCGACGGTTGCACCGCCGAAGAACCTCCAAAGGAGAGGAGCAGAACCCGCCATGACGATACCCCCAGCGGACACAATGGTTGACGAGACATGACGAGACCTGACGAGACCATAGCCGAGGTCGCTCGGCGGTCCAAGGCTGGGGCCGCCCGATCCCGGGGGGATCACCGCGTCGACCGGAACCTCGTAGGCTGCTAGGGTCTCGGGTCTGGCATACGCGGGGAGTCAGGGGAGTCGGCGTGGCGGCAAAGACGGACATCGTCGGCGAGGTCATCGGCCATCGCTTACGCCAGGACGACATCGCCCGGATCCTGGACTCCCTGAGCCGCGTCGATCGCGACACCCTGACCGGCACGGTCGGCGAGCTGTTGACGAAGACCTCGGCCCTGCTCGAGGTCTCCCGGCAGATGAACGAGTCCCGCTCGCTTGAGGAGCTGCTGCCGCGCATGGTGACGCTGGTGGGCGAGCTACTGAGGGCCGAACGTTGCAGCATCTTCCTGCACGATACGATCCACGACGAGCTCTACTCCATCGTCGCCCAGGGCGAGGGGGTGCAAGAGATCCGCTTCCCGGCCGGAGCGGGGATCGCCGGCTCGGTGTTTCGCTCCGGCGAGTCGATCCTGATCCCGGACGCCTACGCCGACGAGCGCTTCAACCCGGCGTTCGACAAGAAGACCGGGTTCCGAACGCGGGACATCCTGTGTGTCCCCATCAAGGAGAATGGAGGGCGCGCCATCGGCGTGACCCAGGCCCTGAACCGAATCGGCGCCACCTTCAACGAGGACGATCTCTCGCTCCTCACCTCGATCGCCGATCAGACCGCCAGCGCCTTCGTGAACGCCCAGCTCATGGACGAGATCGCGAGGGCCCGGGACGAGGAGCAGCAGCTCCTCGAGGTGACGAGCGCGCTGGCCCGCGAGCTCAGCCTCCAGCCTTTACTCGCCAAGATCATGGAGACTGTCACCACCATCCTGAACGCCGACCGCTCGACCCTCTTCCTGCACGATACGGAGACCGAAGAGCTCTGGGCGAACGTGGCGCAGGGGCTGGCCGCCAAGGAGATCCGCTTCCCCTCGCACCTGGGCATCGCGGGCTCGGTCTTCACGAGCGGACAGACCATCAACATCCCGGATGCCTACGCGGACGAGCGCTTCAACCAGGAGGTGGATCGCAAGACGGGCTACCACACCCGCTCGATCCTCTGCATGCCGGTCATCAACAAGAGCGGCGTGATCATCGGCGTCACCCAGGTCCTCAACAAGCGCGGCGGCCCCTTCCGGCCCATCGACGAGAAGCGGCTGGCGGCCCTGAGCTCCCAGGCCTCGATCGCCATCGAGAACGCCAAGCTCTTCGAGACCATCACCCGCATCAAGAACTACAACGAGTCGATCCTCGAGAGCACGCCGGACGGCGTGTTGACCGTCGATCCCGACGGCACGATCGAGAAAGCGAACTCCGCGGCGCTGCGCCTCTTCGACTGTGAAGCGAGGCCCGAGGCGCTGGTGGGCAGGAGCGTCACGGAGGCCTTCGGCAGCGAGCACAACGGCTGGGCCCACGCCCTCCTCGAGAAGGTCGCCGGCACCGGCGAGAGCGCCGACGCCCTGGACATGGACCTCGTGCTCGGAGATGCGGGCGGCGAGCCAATCACCACCTCGGTGAACGCCAACTGCGTGCCCTTCAAGTCCACGGAGGGAGACCTGGTCGGCAGCCTGCTCATCGTGGAGGACATCACCGCCGACAAGCGCCTGAAGGGCACGATCGCCCGCTACATGACCAAGGAGGTCATGGACAAGCTGCTCGAGGAGGGCGAGGACGCCCTCGGCGGGCAGACCCAGACCGCCACGGTGCTCTTCAGCGATATCCGCAAGTTCACCTCCCTGTCCGAGAGGCTGGCGCCGGGCGAGGTGGTGGCCCTGCTCAACGAGTACTTCGGCCTCATGGTCGATGCGGTGCTCGAGGCCGGCGGCATCCTCGACAAGTACATCGGCGACGCGATCATGGCGGTCTTCGGCGCGCCCTTCTCGCACCCGGAGGACGCGGACAACGCCGTCGACTCCGCCGCGGAGATGATGCGCCGCCTGCGCGCCTTCAACGCACGCAGGCAGGCCGAGGGGCTCCAGCCCATCGACATCGGCATCGGCCTCAATACCGACGAGGTCCTCTCGGGGAACATCGGCTCGTCGAAGCGCATGGACTACACCGTCATCGGCGACGGCGTGAACCTGGCGGCGCGCCTCGAGGGGGTGACCAAGGCCTACGGAACGCGGGTCCTCATCAGCGAGCTCACCGTCGATGTGCTCGAGCGGGAGCACCTCCTGCGCGAGGTGGACCGCATCCAGGTCAAGGGCAAGGCCCAGCCCGTGGCGATCTTCGAGGTGCTGGACTACCACGACGCGGAGAGCTTCCCGGGCCTCGAGCAGGTGCTCGAGCTCTGGCAGCGCGGGCTCGACGCGTACCACGACAAGGACTGGCAAGGCGCCCTCGAGGCCTTCCTGGGAGCCCTCGAGGTGAACCCGGACGACGCCCCGAGCCGCATGTACGCCGAGCGCTGCCGCGCTTTCCAGGACACCCCGCCGCCCGAGGACTGGGACGGCGTGTGGGTGATGAAGACGAAGTGAACCGCTGGATCTCTGCGACCCCGCGGGTCGCGCTCTTCGCCGCCCTCGGCGCGCTCGCGGCCCTGGCTACCGGCTGCACCGGAGCGGATGGTCCGAGCGAAGCGGGCGGCGAGTTCGAGAGCAGCGGCGCGGGCAGCGTCGCCGGTTCCGACGAAGGCAGCTCGGCCACACCGGATGGCAGCTCCAGAGCAAGCACGGGCACCGAGCCCGAACACCAATCCGAGTCCGAGCCCGATGTCGGAGACTCCGAGACCAGCCCGGAACCCGATGTCGGAGACTCCGAGAGCGGCCCGGAAGGCGATACCGAAGACTCCGAAGGCGGCCCGGAGCCGGAGCCCGGTCCCGATCCGACCTGTGCCCTCGACGCCGACTGCACCAGTCCGCCCGCCGACTCCTGCGTCGATGGTCCGGCCGCCTTGATCTACGCCCCCGAGGGGGTGTGTATCGAGGGCGAGTGCACCTACCTGGCCGACAAGGTGAGCTGCAGCGAGCCTCCCCAAGACGGCTGCCTCGAGGATGGAAGCGTCGTGGCCTGGGATCCGGGCGGCACGTGCGAGGCCGGCGCGTGCCACTACACCTCGAACATCACGACGTGCAGCCCCCTCGGCTGCTGCGGGGACCACTGCTGTGAGCTGGAGCCCGTAGGGTCCGACCAGGTCGGCGTGCCCACAGCGACGGGCGTGGAGCTCATCCCGGCCATCACGAGCTTCCATACCGGCGACGACTGCACCGCCGGGAGCCCGCTCGGCAACTGTGGGATCATCGACGTGCCCGAGGCGTCGAGCCTCTGCGTCTGTCGTGCCGATGAGTGGATCCTCACCAACCTGGAGGTATCGGGCTCGCGCGGGCTGGTCCTCCTGGCATGGGAGCGCATCATCGTCAGCGGCACCCTCGATGTCTCCGCCTCCGGACAGGATGACGCCCCGGGCGCGGCCTTCGCATA
>CAZEHU010000418.1:0-3876 GCA_964511605.1 uncultured Myxococcales bacterium | reverse complement strand
CCTGCAGGCGCGCGCGCCCGTAGAGGCCGCGCGCGCCATGCTGGCTCAGGGCGCGGCGACCGCCGCGGCGGGACGGCCGGCGTCCGGGCAGAGCAGCCCTACCCCCTGAGGACGGAGCCTCTCTTCGACCTCGTCGAAGAGCTCCCGGACCCCCTCGCTGAAGGGATAGGAGCCCTCGAACGTGGAGGTGTAGTAGAGGTGCAGGCCGCCGATCTTGCGGTAGGCCGTGGGGGCCGCCGCCGCGGGAACCAGGACCATCAGCAGGGCCGGCCCCTCCCCGGGGGTCCAGGTGGCGACGATGCCGCGGGTGCTGAAGTGGGTCTCGCCGAGGGTCCAGCCCGCCAGAGGCTGTCCTGGCTCCATGCCGAGGGCCCCCTCGAGGTGGCCGCGGGCGGATCCGCGAGACCAGTCGATCGCCTCGGTGCGATCCTGGTGCTCGCCCCGGGTCAGGGCCACCGCGTCGAGGGACGCTCCATAGTGGAGGGCGGCGCCCGTCTGGAACGCGCTGCCCACCAGGAAGCCGTCCCGCACCTCCGCCGCCGCGGCATCCGAGCGCAGGACCTCCCCGCTATGCCAGAACCGGAAGGCGGCGAGGGCGCGCTCCATCAGGCCCTCCATTCGGGCGCTGTAGCCCCTCGCCGCGGCGGCATCCCACGGGCGCTCGGAGAGCCACAAGGCCACCTCGATCGCCTTGTTCACAGCGAGCGCGGTCCCCACCGAGTAGATGGGATCAGCGAACGCGAAAGCGTCGCCGACGAGGATGTAGTCCTCGGTCGCGGCGTGGACCGCGCGGCGCGCGAAGCCGTTGCGTCGATGGATCCGGTCGTAAGGGGTCTGTCCGGTCAGGCTCCGGCGCTCGAGGCGGCGGCCCGGGCCCGCGTGGACCTCCGCCGCTTCCATCAGCTCCTCGGGCTCCACCGGACGATCGCTCCTGACGAGGCCGAAGCTGAGGCGGCGCCCGCCGAAGAGCGGGATCTGCCAGCACCACGCTCGCTCCCCCGCGCGGGCGAGGATCGTATGGAGCCCAGGATCGAGGTGGGTGAAGCGCTCGGCCTGGAGGAGCCGCCGCCGCCGGGCGTCGTAGTGGACCAGGGAGCGGCCCTGCTCCACGTGGTGCGCGAGCCAGGCCTCCGCGTCCACCCCGAGCACGTCGAGGTACGCCCAGCTCGCGTAGGCCGGCTCCAGGGAGCGGATCTCGTTCAGGGTCCGCGCGATCACCATGGCCGGGCCGGTGCAGTCGCAGAGCGGCCCCTCGGAGGTGTACGAGCCCTCGTCGGTCTGCACGGTCCGCGAGCGCACATCGACGCTCCGCACGCGCTCACGACGCACATCGAGGTCCCACGCCTCGATCATCAGCTCCTCGAGCTCGCTGCGGGCCACGTGCAGCGAGCGATCGGGGCCGTCCTCGGGGAGGGGGAAGACCGCCACAGAGGAGGCGTCGACGAACGCGACCCCTCGCTTCGGCTGGTAGGAGGGGAGCTCGCGGATCGCAGGCAGAAGCGCCTCGAGCTCGGGATGCTGGAAGTGCTCGGGCACGATCGACTCGCCGATCTTGTAGCGCCCCGGGCGGGGGTCGAGCAGCAGCACCCGGCGCCCCGCCAGTCCGCCCAGGAAGCGCGCGAGCACCATGCCGGCCTGCCCGGCCCCGAGGATGATGAAGTCGTAGGACTCGGCGCCCGCTCTCGGGCTCACGCTCGACATCGCCTACCTCCTGCCCACCGGACCCCGTGATCCTGGGACCTCGGGCCGGCCCGGGGCCCTGATCGATGTCATCCCGGGATCCGCGGCGCGTGGCTCCGGCGAGGGCCCGCAGTTGAGGATCGGCCCCAGCCCGAGGGGCTCCACGTGCCAGTAGTGGCCGGTGCGCTCTCGCTCCCGAGGGGTCGTGAAGCGATAGCGAGCGACGGCGAGTCGGACGGCCCGCGGACGGCCGAGCTCCGGCGCGAGATGCCCCCCCGCCCGCTCGGGCGCCTCGCAGATCAGCCGCCCAAGGGCGTGCAGGGCAGGCCCGGCGGGGAGCCCTGCGATGGTGCTGTCCAGGGGCGGCGGCGGGCCGCCCTCGGGGGGCGGGAAGGTCGAGCGAAGGGTGCCGAACCAGAAGAGCGTAGCGAGGCGCGGGTGGTGGAGGCCGTGCCAGCCGGCGAGCGACGCCGGATCCCCGATCCCGCCCCTGGCCTGCAGCGTGCGCCAGGTCCGGGGCTCCGCGAGCTCCTCGCTGACCTCCAGGAGCCAGACGGTGCGCGAGGGGGGGATCTGCCGGAAGCGCGGGTTGGCGACGCTGATGCGGACGCTGTGCAGCCAGTCGCGGACCGGAAGGGTGGCCCGATCCTCGACGAGCCCTCCGGCGAGCTGGACCGACCACGCGAGGACCAGGACCGCCCCTGCGCTCGCCCGCAGCCGGACACGCCACGGCACGGTGCCCTCGGGGACGAGGCTGGTGCGCTCGGGGAGGAGGCTGAGGTGCGCTACCAGCAGGGCCCAGGTGAAGACGCCATAGTTGCCGGAGATGAGGTGGAGGAGCTGCACGGCCGTCAACAGCCAGAGCGTCGCTCGCCGAGCTGGACGCCAGAGGAGCGCCAGGGTCGGCAGGACGAGCTCCACGGCGAGCAGAGCCCAGGTCATCACCGCGAGCACAGGGGCGGGCAGGTGGTGGAGGTGCCAGGCTGCGGCGCCCGGCATGATCGTCGTCTCGAAGAGGGCGCCGAGGGCGCTCCCCTGGATCCAGGCATTGTCGTCCCACGGCGCCCCGGCGATCCGATGCAGCGCCATCTCGCCGTAGACCTTGATCAGCAGGAGGTGGATCAGGAGCCCGATCCCCGGCGAGCGGCCATCCGGGCGCGCGACCAGGAGGAGCACACCGAGCTGGATCAGGAGGACGTCCGGCTGCCAGCCGAGGAGCAGGGGCTGGGCGACCGAGAGGCTGTAGAAGGCGAGGAGGGCGAGGCCCAGACCCCACCGAGATGCACGCCCCGAGGAGGGGGCAAGGGCCCCGACGCCCCCCGCCACCGCGCCGGCCCAAGCCAGGACATAGAGCACGAGGTCCGGCGCTCCCCACCAGAGCGGGGTCGGATGGTGGAGCCAGCCCGAGGCGCCGCTGGCCTCGCGGAGGGCAGCCATCGTCGCGCTGATCGAGAGCACACCGCCCTCGTCGAGGAGGCCCGGGATCTGCACCGCGAGCGAGATCAGCGCCGCCGCGAGGAGCGCCGCCACGAGGCGCCGCTGGAGGCGCAGTACCCCTCCGTCCGCGGCGCTCGTGGCCCACCCGCGGAGCCATGCTCGCCTGTCGTCCGGGGCCCCCATCACCCCGCCAGGGTCCCCGGGCCTGGGGAGATCTGCAATGATCTCGCTCACGCCCACCGCGGGTGGCGGTTCCCGGTCGGGCGTGGGGTTTCCCACACTTCAGCGGGGCCTGATGCCCCGGTGGAGCGCAGGCGGGCGGAGCGCTCGGTGGCCGATCGGCGAGGCTCTCGGGTGGGGCGCGTGCTGGTACGCCCATTGCAACGGGCGGCGGGGTCGCGGCGGCGTCCGCGAGAACGTCCCTTCTTGCCGAGAGGCGCTGGAGCCCCTTCCCTGCCCCGCCCCCCCCCCGTCCATCATCGTCTGAAGCGCGGCCTCGATCTGCCCCTGAGCGGAGCTGCAGAGGGCGATCCCATCGAGGGCCCGGTGATCGATCGGGTCGGCGTCTACGGCCTCCCGGACGCACCCGGCCTGGCCCCAAGGCTCCTGGTCGAGGTGGGCGACGAGGTGAGGCGCGGGCAAGCCCTCTTCGAGGATCGCCACGATCCCGCCGTGCGCTTCACGGCGCCAGGGGCCGGCAGGGTAGCGGCGATCCATCGCGGAGCGCGGCGTGCCCTGCTCTCCGTGGAGATTGAGCTC
>CAZEHU010000417.1:0-3876 GCA_964511605.1 uncultured Myxococcales bacterium | reverse complement strand
AGAGCGTGAGCCGCTCGCTCTGGCGGATCGGCCCTTCGTCGAAGTCGAGGCCGAGCCACCGGAGATCCTCGAGGCAGGTGGCCTCGTGCTCTGGCCGACAGCGGACGCGATCGATGTCCTCGATGCGCAAGACGAGCGTGGCCCCGACGCCCCGGGCCGCTGCCCAGCCGAGGGCGGCCGCGAGGGCCGAGCCGAGGTGGAGCGGCCTCGAGGGCGTGGGCGCGAAGCGAAAGCGGCGCTCGGAGGCTCCTATGTGCCCGGATCCGGCTTGACGAACTGGATGTAGTGGATCGACGGCACGGCGATCTGGTGGAGGAAGCTGACCGTGCCGGCGGCGGCCCCCTGCAGCGTCTCCACGATCCCCGTCTCCGAAAAATGGAAGCTGTCGATGCCGATGCTGTCACGATCGAGCACGGCGAACTTGTACTCGACGCTCTGCACGTTGGGCTGCACCCAGCCGGAGATGTCGAGCTGGTAGGTGATGTCCGCGTTCAGGCCCGTATCCCCGCTCAGCACGTTGGCGTTGGAGACGATGACGTGCAGCGTACGATCCGACTCCTTCGAGCGGCTCGCCATCACGGTGAAGCCCTCCGTATCGGGCCCCTCGATGATCGGGTAGCGCTGGTGGCCGGTGACTTGCCGGAAGGGGAAGAGCGCCATGAAGGCCGGAAGGGTCGTCCCGTCGCCCTCGAAGTAGTCGCTGGGCACGATCAGCTCGGCGATGGCGCTGGGGTCATCGCCCACGTGGCTCGACAGATCGCTGTAGACCCTCGGGCCCCTGCCGGCGATCGCGAAGTCCACCGGCACGTCCTGCATGTAGATGCGTGCTGCGGCTTGGAAAGCGCCGAGGTAGGAGCTCGCCAGCATATCGTCGGAGAGGATGCCGCGCGCCGCGAGCTCGGCGTTGGTGCGGTCGTAGTCCATCGCGGTGCAGATGAGCTTCACGTCGTCCTTGCCCTTGGAGTCCAGGTAGGCTCGGAGCTTCGTGGCGATGGCGGCGATCTGCCAGGGATGCTCGGTCTTCGCTCTCCAGGTGAGGAAGTCGAGCGGGGCCGGCTGGACCTGGTCGGCGGCGAAGTCGATGAACTTCAGGATGGGGTGCTTGGAGTCATCGCTGACGAAGTCCAGCTCCTCGGGGGAGGTGAGGGTGAAGGACAGGCCGCCGACGTGGATCTCCGGGCTGCCGTCGTCGGTGGAGTCCGGGAACTGCACCTTCACCTTGTTGGCGAAGATCAGGTAGTTGACGAAGAGGACCTCGACATTGGCCTCGCTATACCCGAGGCGGCTGATGGGGTCGTCGAGGAACTCCACGTAGTCCACCGGCAGCTTGACGCCGTTGGGATCCCACGCCGTCGGGTTGCTGGCGGTCTTCTCGCCCTCGCGCAGGTGGCGGAGGGTATTGACGACCACCGTGGCCCAGAGATCCGCCGAGCCCGCGGCGGTGAGCGGGACGCCCTTCTGCAGGCCGCTGGAGTCCGCCTGGCAGGTGCCGCCGGGGTTGAAGACCGGCTGCCAGAGGAGCTTGGCGGTGTTCAGGTCCTTGATGGACGCGAGGTGCTCGTCGAGGGCCTCGAAGTCGTACTTGTCCGGGAAGCCGGAGTCGTTGGAGTCGCCGGAGGGGAAGATCCGCTCGAGGCTGATGTCGCAGGAGGTGTCGGCGCCAACGCGCACGATGTTCACGTGGGCGCCGTCCTCCTCCTTCGAGCCGACCGTGCGGCCCCAGTACTTCAGCCGGAGATCCGCGTCGCCGAGCACCACGGGCACCGTAGCGCCGTGCATTCCGTTCAAGGCGCGCACCTTCACGATGTCCTCGTCCTCGATGGTCTTCGAGGCGTTGACCGTGAACTTCCGGAACTTCAGCGTATTGAGGCTCTTCTTCGGCAGCTCCACGCCCTCTTCGTCGCAGGCCCCGATGAGGCCGGCCGAGAGGAGCGTGATGAGGGCGACGAGGAGAGCGGCGGTGAGCCGCGCGGGTCGCGTCGGGGGCGTTGCCATCAGGTTCCCTTCTCCTTGTCGGCCCACCAGAGGTACTGGAAGAGGTGCACGTCGTTGAGCTCCGGCGCGTAGCCACGCAGCACCGGCTTCTTCAGGTAGACACGTGTGTAATAGTAGATGGGCGCGATGGGCATGTCGCGCTGGAGGATCCGCTCGATCTCGGCGAGCTTGGCCATGCGCTGGCTATGATCGGTGGTCCTCAGGCTCTCGTCCAATAGGGCGTCCACCTCCTCGGAGACGTAGCCCATCACGTTGTTCGCGCTGCCGGACTCGAAGGGCTTGAGGAACGCGAAGGGATCGGGCAGCCCGATCCAGCCGAAGCGAGCCATCTGGAAGTCGCCGGTCCTCAGCTTCTTGAGCAGGCTCTTCCACTCCATGTTCTCGATGCTGATCTCGACGCCCAGGTTGTCCTTGAGCGAGCGCTGGACGAACTCCGCGATGGCCCGATGGCCCTCGGAGGTGTTGTAGACCAGGGTGATGGGCGGCAGCCCCACGCCCTTGGGGTAGCCGGCGTCGGCGAGGATCTGGCGGGCCGCTTCGGGATCGAAGTCCGCTCCGTCGGGCTTCGGGTAGTCCGCGCTCTCTTTGAACGCGAGGGGCACCGGCCCATCCGCGGGAGCCTGCAGGCCATTGGTGACGTGCTTGACCAGCCGCTCCTTGTCGATGGCCATGTCGACCGCGCGGCGGACGCGCACATCGTCGAAGGGAGCTCTGTCGACCCGATAGGCGTAGTAGTAGTAGGCCAGGTAGGGATCGATGAGCATGTCCGGGCGCTTGTCGGCGATGAAGAGGGGGATCTTGTCGACCGCCACGCCCCACTTGGTGAAGTGGACCTGGCCGGACTCGTAGCGCCTCAGATCGTCGTCCATGCTCTCGGAGTGGTAGATGATCACCTTCGGGATGCGGACCTTGGAGCGCTCCCAGTAGGTGATGGAGCGCTCGAGGACCATGCGATCCCGGATCCTCCAGTCCTTCAGCCCATAGGCGCCGTTGGTGACGATATTCTCCGGGCGCGTCCAGTCCTTTCCGTGGGCCTCGACCGCCTCCTTGGGCACCGGTCCGTAGTGGCCGGTCTTCACGTAGTGCAGCCAGTAGGGCGTGGGGTTCTCGAGCTCCACGACGAAGGTACGATCATCGACGGCGCGGAAGCCGAGCGCCTCGCCCTCCTCCAGCTTGCCCTCGTGGAAGGGGCGGGCGTTCTTGATGAAGAAGTGGTGCTCCGCGGACTGGCTGCCGGTGGCCGGATCGAGCTTGCGCCGCCAGGAGTACTCGAAGTCGTGGGCGGTGACCGGACGCCCATTGGACCAGACCGCGCCTTGACGGAGGTGGAATGTATAGGTCTTGGAGTCCTCGCTCACCTCCCAGCGCTCCGCGACGCCGGGGGCCGGCACGGTGCCGCAGGTCCCGTAGCGGGTCAGGCCCTCGAAGATGTTCTCCGTGATCATCATGCCCGCGCTCTCGGTCACGAGGTTCGGGTCGATGTGCTCGGCGCCCCCGAGGGCGAGGGCGAGGGTGCCATCCTCCGGGGAGCCCTCCTCGCAGACCGGGTGGCCGGTGCAGGGCCAGGTGTCCGAGCCGTAGATCCGGTCGATGCGATCGGGGCACTCCGGGTCGTCGAGCACGCCGGAGGAGTCCGTTGGCTTCGCGGGCTCTACCGGGGCCTCCTGGCCCTCGACCGTGCCCGTCGATGTGCCAGCTTCGCCCCCCGCGGCGGCCTCCGAGGTGCCCTCGGTACCGGCCCTCGGCGTCTCCCCTCCGGCGGCGACGGGCCCGCCCACCTTCGGCACCGAGCTGCCCTCGAAGCCCCCCTCCTCGCCGCGACCGCAGGCGAGCAAGAGCAGCAGGCAGAGGGCGGCGCACAGCCGCATCGAGGGGTGCATC
>CAZEHU010000416.1:0-3885 GCA_964511605.1 uncultured Myxococcales bacterium | reverse complement strand
CCGTGGGCGATACCATCGTCACCAGCGGCCACGACAAGGTCTTCCCGCCCGGCATCGAGGTGGGCTACGTGCGCTCCCTCGACGAACGGCAGCGTGGCCTGTACTACGAGATCCAGGTGGCCCCCGCAGTGAACTTCTCCACCTTGGAGGAGGTCCTCGTCGTCACCGGCGTGCGCGCGGATCAGACCGCCAATGCTGCCCCGCCGCTCCCCGCGCCGAAGCCGAGGGCGGAGGAGGAGCCCCGGTCGCCGGCCCCGACCCCGGCGGCAGGTCCGGGCGGGGGGGCGGCACCATGAGGACCCTCAGCCTGCTGCTGGCCGCCTTCACCCTCTTGGCCTTCGAGTCCCCCCTGCTGCGCACCGATACCGCGGCCTTCGCCCCGGATCTCGGGCTCGCGTTCGTCCTCTACGCCGGCCTGACCTCGCGCTTCGCCTCCGGGCTCGCCCTCGCCCTGGCCCTGGGCCTGCTCAAGGACGCCTTCAGTCCGGCCGCGCCCGTCGGGCTCTACATGGAGGTGATGACGCTCGCTTACCTGGTGATGTGGAGGATCTCCCAACGCCTCGCGCTCCGGGGTCCGGTGGGCGTCGCCCTCGTGACGGTCGTCTTCAGCCTCGGCACCTCGGTGGCCGAGCTCGTGCTCTCCCTCGTCTTCGATCGCACCTTCGGGGCCAGCGGCGAGCGAGGCACCGCCCTCGTCCTCGGCGCGATGCTCCCCCACGCGCTGGTCACGGCCGCCTTCGCGCCACCGGTCTTCTGGCTCTCCGAGCGCATCGACCGGCTGACCACCCGGAAGTCGGAGTCGGTCTACCTGTGATCTGGAGCCTCCCGTGAGCTGGGCCGCCGCCGCCACCCGGCGGGGGCGCTTCGCCGCCTTCGTCACGCTCTTCACGGGCCTCTTCGTGGCCCTCGAGGCGCGCTTCTTCTACCTGCAGATCCTCCACGGCTCCGATTTCCGGGAGCGGGCCCGCTCCAGCATCATCGCCAGGGAGCGCATCCCCCCGCGGCGCGGCCTCATCCGCGACCGGGAGGGGAAGATCCTCGCGGACAACAGCCCCTCCTTCCGCCTCAGCCTCACCCCCCACTACATCGCGGATCCGGAGCGCAAGCGAGGCGTGCTCGACGCCCTCGACGAGATCCTCGGCTGGACCCTCGACGAGCGAGCCGCCCTCGAGGCCGAGGTGGGCGAGGCCCTCGAGGGGCGTGGTCGCTGGAAGCCCATCACCCTGCCCGGCGCCCTGGTGGGCCAGCAGTGTCCCGTGGACGGGGCCGCCCTCGAGCTCATGGAGGAGGTGGATCATCGCCTCGTCTGCCCGGTGGACGGGGGCGTGCACGTGCCCATCGATCCCAAAGCGAGCTACTGCCCCCACGACCACAAGCGCATCGCGCTCGTCGACGGCGTGGCCCGCTGCAGACACTGCGAGCGGGTCTACGTCGCCCGGGCCCGCTGCCCTGATCACGAGGGCCAGGCGCTCGAGCCCCACGAGCATAATCTGCAATGCCCCCTATGCGAGCGAACCTACTCGAACCAGGTGGCGATGGTGGCCGCTCGTCGCCACGAGCTCTTCGGTGTCGACCTTCTGACCCGCATGCAGCGAGGGTATCCCTTCGGATACGACGCCGCTCATGTGCTCGGATACATCCACCGGGTCTCCGCGGAGGATCGAGAGCGCCACCCCGGTGTCTACGAGCTCCACGACGCCATCGGCCGAACGGGCATCGAGTCCTCCCTCGAGCGCACGCTCCGCGGCGAGAGCGGCGAGGCCCTGTACATCAAGGACTCCCAGGGTCATCGCCAGCGCCCGCGGGATCTCGCTGTCCTCGGCGGCGAGCGGGACTTCCGCCCGGCCCGCGATGGCCACGACGTCTGGCTCACCCTCGACATGCGCCTGCAGCACGAGGTGAGGCAGGCCTTCCGCTATCACCGCTCCGGGGCGGCGGCGGTCCTCGATCCCCGGACGGGGGCTGTGCTCGCGCTCTACTCGAAGCCGGGCTTCGATCCCAACGACTGGGCCCGCGGCCTGAGCGCAGCGGACTGGGCGGAGGTCCAAGAGAACCCCTACGCCCCCCTCATCCACAAGGCCGTCACGGCCTACGCCCCCGGCTCGGTCTACAAGATCGTGACCGCGGTCGCCGCCCTCGAGGAGGGGATCGCGACCCCGGACCTCACCATCGACTGTCCCGGCCACTACGAGTTCGGCGGGCGCCGCTTCCACTGCCACAACAAGGGTGGCCACGGACCGATGAACCTGATGGGGGCCATCAAGCACTCCTGCGACGTGTACTTCTACCGGGTCGGGGAGATGCTGGGTATGGATCGCCTGGCGCTCTGGGGTGAGCGCTTCGGCTTCGGAGCCCGCACCGGGGTCGAGGTCGCGGAGCGCACCGGCAGGGTCCCCACGCGCGCCTGGCACGCGGAGCACACGACCCTCGGCTGGCAGCCCGGATTCACCCTCTCCACCGCCATCGGCCAGGGCTCGCTGACCGCCTCGACCCTGCAGGTGGCCCGCGCTTATGCCGCCCTCGTCAACGGCGGCCACCTCCTCCGCGCGCGCCTCGTCGAGCAGATCACCGATCGGGACAGGAACGTGATCTCCCGGCCCAGGACCGAGGTCATCGCTCGCACCGGGGCCTCCGCCGAGAGCCTCAGCCTGACGCGCCAGGGCCTCGTGGCGGTGGTCAACGACCCCGACGGGACCGCCCCGGACTCCGCCCTCGATGAGATCGTCATGGCCGGCAAGACCGGCACCGCCGAGGCCGCCGAGGGCCGGCCCGGGGCCAGCGAGGCCCTGAGGGCCTGGCTCAAGGAGGATCACGCCTGGTTCGCCGCCTACGCCCCCGCGGACGATCCGCAGGTGGTGGTCGCGGTCTTCGTCGAGCACGGTGGCAGCGGCTCCAAGATCGCCGCGCCCATCGCCCGCCGCATCGTGCAGAGCTGGCTGCGCCTTGGCTTCTACCGGTCCTCCTCGGAGGAGGGCGGCCTGCCCGAGCCCGAGCCGGGGCCGGCGCCGTGAGGGCCCAGCGCCGCGGCCTCGGCGATCGCTTCAACTGGATCGCCCTCACCATCGTCGTGGCCCTCGTGGGCGTCAGCCTCGTGAGCCAGCGCAACGCGGACTGGTACTCGGGGGATGCCTTCTACGACAAGCAGGTCGTCTGGTTCCTCGTCGGGGGCATCGTCTTCGCGATCGCCTCTGCCGTGGACCTCCGGCTGGTGGAGCGAGCCTCCTTCCTCTTCTACGGGGTCTGCGTGCTCGGGCTCCTGTTGACGGCCCTCTTCGGCACGGAGGTGAACAATGCCCAGCGCTGGCTCCGCTTCGGTGGGATGAACATCCAATTCTCCGAGCTGACCAAGCTCGGGCTCATCCTGGCTTATGCGCGCTGGCTTCACGGCAAGAAGGAGAGGGTCCCGGGCGGCCAGCCCCCCCACGAGGGACCGTGGCGCCTGCGGGAGCTCTGGCAGCCGGGGCTCCTCCTCGCCGGCCCCTTCCTCTTGGTGCTGACCCAGCCGGATCTGGGCACCGCGCTCCTCCTCGTCCTCGTGGCCGCCAGCATCATCCTCTTCGATGGCCTGCGCCCTGGGACCCTGGCGCTGGTGGTGATCGTAGCCCTCGTGGCGGTGCCGGTCGCCTGGAGGTACGGCGGCGTCCAGGAGTACCAGAAGGACCGGGTGCGCCTCTGGATCAACCCGGACTGGTTCAAGATGGACGCGGAGACCGGTGTCCTCGCCTCCGGCCGGAACCTGCAGAGCGAGCAAGCGATCTGGGCCATCGGATCCGGGGAATTCTGGGGCCAGGGGAGCCGCTCGGGCGCGCAGTCACGCCTGAAGTATCTGCCCGAGATGCATACGGACATGATCATCGCCACCTTCGCGGAGGAGCAGGGCTTCGT